>DVGF01000030.1 GCA_018712835.1 Candidatus Ventrenecus stercoripullorum | reverse complement strand
ACAAATCCAAGACTTATGTGTAAAGAGCAAAATGATCGATTTACAGTGAGTGATGTGAGCACAGGAAATGGAGACTTAACATATCCAGTGGGATTATTAACAACAGACGAAGCAGCCTTGGCTGGAGGATACAGTTTAAGTAACTCAGGATATTACTTATATACAGGGAACTATTACTGGACCATGTCGCCTTACGATTTCAGCGGCTCAGGTGCGCGCGTGCTTTACGTGGATTCGCTTGGTAGTGTGGGCGGCGGCAACGGCGTGGACTACTCGACCGGGGTGCGGCCCGTACTCAATCTGAAGTCTGGTAGTCTGAAGTCAGGCTCAGGAACGGCACTAGACCCATATCAATTATCAGTCGAATAATATTATCAGTCATAAAGAGAAAACCCGGCTTAATTGCTGGGCTTTTTTTGATTTTACGACCGATAATATCAAGTAGACTGACCTAAGGACAGTTTTTGGTGAAGTAGGGTAAATAAATAAAAAAAGATGGAAAAGATACGTCCAGTGAGCAACATTTTCCATCTTTTTTTATGAGATGAAGTAAAAAGTACTGATTTTATGGATTTTATAACATGCAAAAAAGATTGGAACTATTCCAATTTTAAAAAAAAGATATTTTGTTTAAATTTTAGCTCTATATCATATAAAATAATGAATAAGTTAAAAAATGACCAAAATAAAAAGGAAATGCAATACTTTTCTTGTATATTATTAGTATAGGGTAATATATAAGAAAAGTTTTTTAATTTCGGAAAAATGAAAGGAAGGTTAAAAATGAAACCCAAAAAGAAAGAAAAAGAATTTTATTATGGCAAAGAGGAGGGAATATTTAAAGAAATCTTTTTAAAAGAACAAAACAAAGATTTATTATCTTCTGTAATAGAAGCTTCTATTAAAAAGAACTGTGGTAAGATAAATCCTTATCATATAAAACGAGAAGAGTTTCACAAATGGATGGAAAATATATCTTCAGGTATGTTACTACAAACAGATATTGGTATTATAGAAATAAGAGTAAATCTAGATGATACAAAAAAGACAAGAGAAAAAAGTCTAATACTTTTTTTGGATAACTGGGACTTGATAGAACAAAGAAGAAAAATAACAGCTGACTATCAATATATTCAATTAAATTTTAACTGGGGCATGATAGGCGATGAAAAAGATTTTCGAGATATTACATTAGGAACAGAAGATAATATTTGTATGAATGAAAATGCCTTTGTTCGGAAAATGAATCTGGAAAAGTTTATTGGTTATTGGCGTGAGAAAAACGTTGAGAAAATCGACGAATATAAGTATATTATCATGCTAGGTTTAGATTGGGAAGAATTAGAAGAATTATATTCTTATACCAAAGATGCACTAATAAAGAAATACATGGAAGAGTTAAAAATATTAAGTGAGAATAAGAAATAATCTGAAAAATTATAAAAAATAAAAATGTCTAAAACTATAAAATCATCATAGAACGGCTTTACTTTAAATAGAATTTTCAGTATAATAAATACGTATTAAAGGAGGTAAGAATATGGAACTAAAAGGTTCAAAAACAGAAGCTAATTTAATGGCTGCTTTTGCTGGAGAAAGCCAAGCTCATACAAAATATGAATACTATGCTAGCCAAGCAAAAAAAGATGGTTATGAACAAATCGCAGCTATTTTTGAAGAAACTTCTAAAAATGAAAAAGAACATGCAAAATTATGGTTTAAATATCTTCATGGAGGATCTATTCCAGATACAGTAACAAACTTAAAAGATGCTGCAAGTGGAGAAAACTACGAATGGACAGATATGTATAAAGAGTTTGCAAAAACTGCTAAAGAAGAAGGATTTGATGAAATTGCTTATCTATTTGAAAGCGTTGGAGCAATTGAAAAAAATCATGAAGAACGTTATCTAAAACTTGTTGGTAATATTGAAGACAATTTAGTATTTCAAAGAGGAGAAGAAAAAGTTTGGATTTGCCGCAACTGTGGACATATCTATGTAGGAAAAGAAGCTCCAAAAGTTTGCCCAGTTTGTAAGCATCCACAAAGCTTCATGGAAATTCGTTCTGAAAATTATTAATGATAAAAACGGTGATAGAAAAATCATCGTTTTTTCTGAAATGTGGAGGGGTGAGGGTCTAGTAAGTCTGTTAAAAGGAGGAAGACCGTTATATGCCTCTCCATATCATATAACAGAATTAATGACTAATAAAGTGAAGATGGAAAATTACTTATTCAACGCCTTTCCATCTCTTTTTGTGGTATTAACATTTTTTTGTAACTTTTTGGCTACATCTAAAAGGAACTTCACAATTTTACCGGAATGATATTAGTAGAAGGGAAAAATCTCTTCTTAGAAAGGAAAAATTGTGAGTAAAAAAAGAAAATTAGTTATTATTAACGATAAGTATATTAAAAAACTTCTTTCTGATCCTGATATGGAAGAATATGTCCAAAAAGTAATTTCCTTAGTTACTGAAATTGCTCTGGAAAAATTAACTCAAGGGTTTAAAATGCTCCATCCAGATATTGGAGTTGGGAAAAACACCGTAGATAGTGAAGCAGATTTAATTTATCTTTATAAAGATGCCTATATCAATATGGAAATGAATATGGTATATTCTAAAATCTCAGATACCAAAAATTATATTTATACCAGTCAATTGTTTTAAGAAAGATATCAAGTTCAAAAGACTATCAAAATGCTTTAAAAGTGATTCAAATAAACTTCGATAACTATGATCGCTTTGGAAAGAATTTATTTATTTATCAATCCGTTGTGATGGAAAGTAGAATCCATATTGAAAGAAATAAATATTTAGAAATCTATGATATCAATCTAGACTATTTAAGAAAAGTGGACTATAATCATATTAAGAAAGGCAGCTTAGAATATTATTTATATTTTATGGTTGCCGAAGACACCCAAAAGATAAAATTTATGTATGAAGGAGATGGTTTGATGGAACAAGTCTTAGGAAAAGTAACCAGTATGATGGGAGCAATTGATGAATTATTATTGTATGACAGAAAAAAGGTAGAAAGTAGTTCCTATTATCAAGATGGCAAGAAAGATGGAATGAAAGAAGGCTTAAAAGTTGGAGTTCATGAAGGAAAGCAACAAGAAAAATATACGATAGCCAAAAATTTATTAGATCTGAATGTTGCAGTTCCTATTATTATGAAGTCGACTGGTTTAAGCAAAAAGGAAATCAAAGAATTACAAAAAGTCGATAAAAAAAAACAAGAGTCTTTTCTTTAAATCAAAATAAAAAAGAGAAAAAGAAACAATGGAACATAAAAATAATTCTTTTGTTTCTTTTTTCTTGACGGATAGTATATATATCTAGGATAATAATGAAGGAAAGGAAAGTTTATATGATAGAAGTAAAAAACGTTAAGAAAAAATTTATCAAATGGAACGAAAAGAAACAAAAAACAGAATTCTATGCAAACAAAGGAATTTCTCTAGAAGCACATGATGGAGAAATCGTTGGAATTTTAGGTCCTAACGGTGCTGGAAAAACAACATTACTTCGTATGATTGCTGGAATATTAAATCCTACAGAAGGAGAGATTTTTTTTGATAAGAAAAACTATCAAGAAAATGAAATAGAAATTAAAATGAACTTAGCATATCTTTCTGGAAATACAAAACTATATGATACTCTAACAACTTATGAACTTTTATATATGTGTTGTGAAATCTATAAAATGAAAAAGGAAACGATTGATCAAAAAATCAAAGAGATTAGTAAAAAACTAAATTTAGATTCATTCCTATATCAAAAAATAGGTCAGTTATCCACAGGTCAAACACAAAGAGTGAATATTGCCAGATGCTTCATTCACGATCCAAAATACTATGTATTTGATGAGGCCACAACAGGTTTAGATATTATTTCGAGTCAAATTATTCTAGACTTTATGAAAGAAGAAAAGAAAAAAGGAAAAACAGTTCTTTATTCTACTCATTATATGGAAGAAGCCGAAAACATTTGTGATCGTGTTATCATGATTCATGAAGGAGAAGTACTACTAAGTGGGACTCCAGAAGAAATCAAGAAGAACACAAAAACAACAAACTTACGAGATGCCTTTTTTGCTTTAATTGGGGGTGAAATTGATGAAAAATAATTTATGGATTATCTTAAAAAAAGAATTAAGAGAACTATTTCGTGATAAAAAGTCTTTAGCCATGATGCTAGTAATTCCTATTTTCATCCCGTGTATTATTTTAATGATGTCATTTTTATTTGAGTCACAAGTAAATCAAGATATTTCCGAGTATAACAAAGTAGGATTTACATATACTTTATCTGATATTGAAGAAAATTTAATAGAAAGGTTGGATATTGAAGCATATCAAGGTACAGAAGAAGAAATAAAAAGTCTTTATGATAATGGAGAAATCTATGTATATGTGACAAAGGAAGAAAATAACTATACGATTCATTCTTCTAGTAGTGAAGAATCTATGTATGCTGTAACGTTTATGGAAAGATTTTTTGATACATATAAAAACATTTTACAAGAAAAATACTTAACAAATGAGGGCATAAATGCAAGTGAAGTATTAAATATTATTAACGTAACCGAAGAACAAGAAGAAGAGGACTTCTATTTTGCCAGTTATATGCAAAATTATGCTTTCTTATTTGTAGTTATGGCTATTACTGTTTCAGCAACCTATCCATCTACAGATACGACAGCTGGTGAAAAAGAAAGAGGAACACTAGAAACTCTACTTACATTCCCTATCAAAAGTAAAGATATCATTTTAGGGAAATATCTAAGTGTAACCTTATCTTCTATAATCACCGGAGTATTAAGTTTTATTCTAGCAATCGTAACTTTGATGATTACAAAAAACATGTTTAGTATTTATGAAAATAGTGCGTTAGTTTATTCATGGCAAGCCATCGTCTTAGGTTTACTCATTATCATTGTCTACTCATTTTTTATCAGTGGTCTTTGCATCGCGATTGCCTCAAAATCAAAGACATTCAAAGAAGCACAAAGTGCCCTAACACCACTTACATTTATCTCATTTTTTCCAGGTATGATTGCTTTCATGATTAGCATACCAACAAACAATCTTATCGCATTCATTCCATTTTTAAATATGACAATGATCTTTACAGATATCACGAATGGTATCTACAATATTTTACAAATTGCCATTTTATTCTTGTCATCTATCATTTACATCGCGATTGTCCTAGCAATCATTATCAAACAATATGACAAAGAGAAAGTGCTATTTTAAGAGGGAAACCTCTTTTCTTTTTTTCTAAAACAGTGTAAAATGAGAGTTACGTTTGGAGGAAATTATGGATATAGAACACGTTTTTTTTGCATATGGAAAAACAGAAATATTTAATGACATTTCTCTTCATGTGAATAACCATGATCATATTGGGGTAGTTGGTGTAAATGGTGCTGGAAAAAGCACTTTGTTTCATTTAATACTAGGAGATTACCAACCAGACTTTGGGACGATTACGACAAGCGAAAATACAAGAATAGCTTATCTACCTCAAGTAATCAAAGATGAAATACCCGATATGAGTATTACAGTAGAAGAGTATTTAAAAAATGCAAGACCCTTAAAAGAATTAGAAGCAGAGCTTGCTACTCTATACCAAGAAGCCAGTGTAGCAAATGAAAAGAAAAGTGCATCTATTCTAAAAAATGCTGGCAAAATTCAAGAACAAATCGATTACTTTGAACCATATAAAATGGAAGAACAACTTATCGACTTAGCCATAGGCTTTCATATATTCGATTTACTAGATAGTCCCTTAAATACCTTATCAGGTGGTCAAAAAAGCAAGGTAGCCTTTGCCAGAATTTTATTTAGCAAAGCAGAAATTGTCTTACTAGATGAACCAACCAATCACCTTGATTTAGAAAGCAAAGAATACATCATGAACTATCTTCAAAAATATCCAGGAATTATTTTAGTAATTTCCCATGACATTCCATTTTTAAACAAAGTTACAAACAAAACATTACATTTAGATAAACAAAAACACAATATGGAGTTATTTTTAGGTTCTTACGAAACGTTCCAAAAAAGAATAGCAGAAGAAAAGAAAACAAACGAAAGAATTGCCGCTAAGCAAGAAAAAGAAGAAGAAAAGCTAAAGAAAATCATTGCCAAATATATTTGTGGAAATGAAAAAAAAGCCAAAATTGCCAAAGACCGTCAAAAAAAACTAGCTCGCTTAGAACAAAACAAAGTAGTCCTAGAAAGACTAAGTAAAAAAGCAAACTTCAAAATGGAAATCAAAGAAAAAGGAGATTTCTATCCATTACGAGTCGATAAAATAACATTTGGTTATACAAAAGACCATCTACTATATGAAAATATTTCCTTACAAATGATACGTGGGGACCGTTTCGTGATAGTCGGAGAAAACGGCGTTGGAAAATCAACTCTGTTAAAACTAATTATGGGAACGTTACAACCATTAGAAGGAACAGTAGAAATAGGCGAAAAAATAAGCATTGGTTACTATGCCCAAGAACATGAAACACTAGAAGAAGAAAAAACAATTGTTGAACAATTTGAAAGTATTACCAAAGATATCTCTTTTTTACGAGGAGTTTTAGGAAGATTTTTATTTAGTGGTGATGACATTTATAAAAAAGTAAGTGTCCTTTCTCCAGGAGAAAGAAGTAGAGTAGCACTAGCCAAACTAGCTTTAGAAAAATCAAACTTACTTTTATTAGACGAACCAACCAACCATTTAGACCCAGATACCCAAAGCTTAATAGCAGAAGTTTTTAAAGATTATCCAGGAACCCTTCTTGTAGTATCTCACAATATAGAGTTTGTAAAAAACTTAAATATTTCTAAAATGCTTTACTTACCAAGCGGTAAAATTACAGATTTTGACCCAGAAATTATTGAAGCATATGAATATTTAAATGAACAATAAAGAGTAAAACATCTTTTCATTTTTCTTAATATTTGCTATACTATTCATGAAAGTAGGGAGACTATGAAAAAAACATTAAAAGAAAAGAAAATAACAGTTCTTGTAGTAGGTATTTTTTTAGTAGTAGTGGTAATAGTAGGTGGAGCGATATTATTGTTCTCACCTGACCAGGAAGAAAATCCAAATACTCCAGCTCCAACAGAGCCAAATAACGATGAAATATCAGTAGATCAAGCAGAACAAATCTATGAAGATTTAACAAAAGATTGTACAGGTGCTTTAACATGGAATTTAAGCATAGGAGATAAAGTTCCAATTGAAAATCTAGAAGATTATACTACTGCATGTAAAACAGAAAATTACTATTCAAAAATGATTGGCTATACTTATGATGCATCTGGAAATGTGATATTACATGTAAATGTCTTAAAACGTACGGATAACAATGTTTACAACTTAGAAGATGAATTAATCGGAACTTATGACGATGCGACAATCAATACCTTATTAGATCTTGGTACAACATATGCTTATACCTATCAAAACAATGGCGAAAATTATCAATTAATCGCTGTCGAATGGGTAAAATAAAATGGAACATTAACTGTTCCTTTTTTCGTTAGAAATCCACTGCATAATAATATGAACAATATAATCTTGTTCTTTTTTTGTAAGAGCTCTGCCTTTTGGAATATGATGCCATTTATATAGACAATTTCTACAACATGTTGCAGTTGCATGCTGTGCCACAAATACAGGATGACCTTTCCAAGGAGTTTGATGACCGTCATTCAATAAATCCTTAGGTGCAAGTCTACTCTCAATAAAGTCATGAGCATGCCTTTCTATCGTGTCCATTCCTTTTTCATCAATATAGAGTTTATCTTTTTTTGATAAATGAAACTTACTACGAAATTTAGATTTAGAAAGTCTTACTAAAATATCTTCCATACTATACGCCTCTTCCTATAAAATTATACAATACCTAAAAAACGAAAAAAAGAATAAATGAAAAAATTTATTCTTTTGAAAAAACTACTTTTGAAGTCTACTTGGAAAAACAGGGGGATGATAATCTTGAAGTTTTAAAGTTTTACAAAGCTCCATAGGGGTAGGTTCGTAAAGATTAGAATTCAAATCATTCTCTGAGAGAGTAGGACACAAAGTAGCAGGATTATGATGTCCAATTTGCTTTGCAGTTTTACTTCCGAAAAACAAATAATCTGAACTAAAACTAGCTGCTTTCAAACTTTCTGGATATTGATGTTTATTTCTTGTTATACACCATGTATTATCCACAAAGTAGTACTGTCCATCATCTAGCATGACGACATTCCAAACATGATTATCCCCATACATACTTCTTGTCCATACATTGAAAGAAGGATTATTTAAAAGAAGAGTAGTCGCATTACCAATTCCTGCACACACTCCAAAATGTTCAAATAAAACAGTTTCAGGATTTACCGTAAGTGGAATAGTAATATCCCTACCAAAAGAGTCCGTAATATAAGTTCCTAAAACACCTTCACTAATATTATCAGAATCTACATATTGAACAAGATCTTGTAAATAATCAGAAACAACCATAGTTTTATAGATTGCACTATTACCTTGATATTTCATAGCAAGATGATGGACAATTTCTTTGATTCTTTCTAAACTTTCTTTAGAAATTTGCTCATAGGACATATTCATTGGATAAGATGTATCACTATTAGTATATATAGAAATATGCTGTAAATTCTGTAATGTTGGATTCCAGAATACATAACTAAATGGAATCTCACCAGTAGTCTTTTGAAAAACAGAAAAATCAAGAGAAGATCGATCTTTATTTTGATAGTCATCTACTAACGATAGAGTAACATTTTCATAATCCTTTAATTCACTTTCAATAAACGTTAAACATTCATAGTTTTTAGAATAAAGCTTATCACATTGTTTAAAAGATAAAACTCTTTTTAATAAATCAAAATTTCTCTTTAAATTATGCAAATCTTCAATATAAATACTTCGAGACATTCTTGTCTTAATTTCTTCATCACTTTTTCCAATAAAATCATAAAACTGATAAATAGGTTCAACTTTCTTTTTTATAACAGGTCTAGGAACAGGTCTTATCATCATCTCACCTTCTTTCGTTAAAGACGTATTCTAGCATAAAAAAAGAGGAAAAACAATTACCTATAAAAATAATTTATAAGTATAGTTCTAATAAATAAAATTATTTTTTTCGAAAAATAATTAATTTGTTTTCATTTTTACTACTTGCTCTTTTAGAAGTAGGTATATTTTCGATATTTTCCAATAAAAATCCTTCTTCGAGTGCTATATTTATCCAGTCATCAATAATATGAATTCTTTTAGTATCTTCCAGATTAACTAAATGATAGCCACCATATTTAGTATATTGAAATATGTTATGAATAGTCTTGGTTACATAAAAACGTAACCATTTCTTATAAGAGTTATATTGAATATAAGATTGAGTGTTACTATTAGTATAAGTTTCTTAATTAAAATAAGGAGGGCTACTAAAAGACAAGTCAACTGCATCAACAAGAGAAGAAAGAAAGATTTCAGAACCGAGATTATACAATAGAGGAACATTATCACTTTTTAAAACTTGCAAAATCCATTTAGAAAAATGTAACAGTCTTATATACAATTCTTTGTAAGGGTCAACTCCAATATATCGATAATGATAAGGGCTAGATAAGGCACCTAACAATCTACTTCCAAATCCACAAGAATAGTCAAAAATCGTAGCATTTGAAAAAGGAATATATCGTTCAAATATTTTTCTGGCTATAACAGGATTAAAATTATTAACTTTTCCAACCATCGATGAATGAAAGAAAAAACTTCGTAAATTTGCTACATCACTTTTTTTCTGATAAAAGTTAGAATGATTATCAATGTAATTTAATGCAATACATAGTAGTTCGTCGCTATCAATAATCTCTTGAGGAGAATATTTTCCATTTTTAGATTTTGCTTGAAATATAAGGTCTTCAAAAAAATAATTTAATAGTTTACTAATATTCCTGTTTTGTATATCAAAATGAGAGGAGTCTAAATTTTGAGAAGAAAAAGTTTTTAAAATACTTTCTAAATATTGCTCGTTATATTGATGATAAATATTTTTTCTAATGTAGTCTATTCTTTCCATATTTACCTTTCTCCCTTATAAAAATATATTAAAATTTAATTGCAAGTAAATTACAATGTATTATACCACTGTGTTTTTTCTATATCAAACTAATTAATCAATTTAAAAATATAGTACTATTTAACTTAAAAAAAAAGATATTAAATGTATACAGTAAAAAACTAAGAAGAGAATGAAATGAAAAAGCTACTATTACCAAAAATACAAATATAGATTGAAAAAAAGTTATTACAGAACATAGAGCAATTACGTCATCGATTTTTTAAGAAGATTAGACAAAATAAACCTAAGCACTTTTTTAAAATTAAATTATATGATAATACTAGGAGGAGCTATTATGTTCAAAAAAAATATTAATAATTTAGATAGATTAATTGGTAATACCCCTATAATTAAGATAAAGTATAGATACCAGAATAAGGAAGGCTATGTCTATGCCAAATTAGAGTATTACAATTATACGGGTAGTATCAAAGACCGTCTTGCTTATTATGTGATAAAAAAATCAAAAGAAGAAAAAATATTAAAAGAAAATCAAGCAATCGTCGAAGCAACAAGTGGTAACACAGGAATTTCCTTTGCAGCATTAGGAGCTTATTTTTCCCATCCCGTTCATATTTTTATGCCAGACTGGGTAAGTGAAGAGAGAATAAAGATAATGAAACTATATGGAGCTCATGTATATTTAGTAAGTAAGGAAGAGGGAGGATTCAAAGAAGCAATAAAAAGAAGTGAAGCATTTGCCTCTAAAATAAATGGTTTCTTACCAAGACAATTTGAAAATCCATTAAATATAGAAACTCATTATTTCACCACAGCGAAAGAAATATTAAACGAAGTAAACGGGTTAGATAGTTTTGTGAGTGGAATAGGCACAGGTGGAACTTTAATGGGTGTTGCAAAAAGACTAAAAGAATATAATAAAAATATTAAAATCATTGCTTTAGAACCAGATAAAATGCCCCTTTTAAGTGGTGGTAAAATCATAGGAAATCATAAAATTGAAGGAATAGGAGATGAGTTTATTCCAAAACTCGTGGACTTTAGTCTTATAGATAAAGTAATTAAGATTAATGATGAAGACGCGATAAATATGAGCAGAATTTTAGCGAATAAATTAGGTTTAGGAGTCGGTATTTCTTCCGGTGCCAATTTTTTAGCTAGTGTTTTAGCAGGTGGTAAAAACACAGTAACTGTATTTCCAGATGATTTAAAAAAATACTTATCTACTGATTTATCAAAAGAGATAGATGAAGATAAAGAGTTATTATCCAATAAAATAGAATTACTAGGTTTAGAAGTAATTAGTAAAGATATTTAAAAAGCATAATAAAAAACACTTCATTCATCAATAACGAATGAAATGCCTACACATAAATGAAGAAAATATTCAATATGTCGAAACTGAATAAATAGTTTTAATCTCTATTATTATTTGTTAATGATAAAACTCTTTCAAGAACATCATCACTACTATAAAAATCATATTGAGGAGCTCTTTCTATTTCTGAAATATGAAATAAATCCCAATATTTTAATTTGATATGATAAGATGCAATCCCATCAGGAGTATTAATACCAGCTATAAAGTCACCTTCAAACATTGGATCATTCTCTTCGTCAAAATGTTTTCTACTTTTCCAAGATATGTCAGGGAATAAATTACATAATGTACAAAATAAAATAATTCTATGATGATATAATTCTCCAAAAGTATGGTGCCCATCACTAATTTCTTTTGTTGATATCTCACCAGATAATTTACTATCTATAATTAAATCGTTAATTTCTTTTAATTTTGACATAATATCACTCCAAAATTCTTTATTATAACAATATTATATAAAAAACTAGATGGTATGCTCCTTTTTAAGTCATATTATTTAACGTAAATATTTGTTGTATAATGTGGGCTTCTTTGCCTCATAATTTCTTTTTGTTTTATTTGAGCACTAATTCTTTTATCGAAATCATCCATATTTCTAGCAAAATTAATACCAGATAATACGTGTAATATATAAGCATCAACCATAGACAATTGTTTATATATTTCTGGAACTATTTCTTTTTTTACTTTAGCTTGCAATTGCTCTTTAGGCACATTACTTAACCTAGTTATTTCTTGTTTTGCATATCGCAACTCCTCAGAAGTTAATTTGCTTAGCATTAATTCCTCGATAGACTCATCACACATAAAGTCATATACTTTCATATAATCTTCTTCAGAGCATTCATCAGTGCCATACATTTTGAATAATCCAGCAAAGGCTTTATTTCTAAGATATTTACGAGCTTCTTCGAGTTCTTCAAAAGTTAATTCCGATACTTTTTTAGAGTCAAAATATTTCATTCTACTTTTCTCAAATTCTGGTTCATAGGAAAGCCATTTAATCCACTCAATATCAGGAGAAATACTTCCAACCGTATTTTTAGGGATCAATTTGCAACCAGCTTTAGCCATTTGCTCTACTATTATTCTATCATAATCCATAGTTTAAGTCTCCTTTCACTTAAGGGGGATTATAGTTTTTATTCAATCATCTTGTTTGAACCATAAAAATAAATATTTTATTGTTCTATCCTCTTAAAACAAATTATATAGGAAATACTTAAAAATATCAACGCATTCGACCACGTTGTTTAAAATTCATTAAAAAAGAACTATTTCTAGTTCGACTAATTTCCCTATGGTGCCATTGGGAAAGTTATCTACAACTAATTGATAATTTGAAATATAAAATCAATCTGATTTCATTTTAATACATAATATGTATTTTTACCAGTACCATTTTGAATTAAAATATTATCATTTATCATTTTATTTAAAATATCATTAGCCCTAGTTTTTGAAACATCTAATAAAGATTCTACAATTAATCTATTTATTTTATTATTTTTCTTTAAATATTCAATAATTTGTTCTTCTTGAGTTAAATTTGTAGGTAATATTTTTATATTATTTTTATCTACATAATTAACATTATATAAAGTTACTTTAAATGTATTTTGGGTATTTGATATTAATGGCTCCTTATCATATTCTTTATAAGATTCCATGATTCTTCCAATACCAGTACCAAAACTTTCAACATATTTTAATCTATAAAATATATTAGCTAAATTGGGATTTCTAGATTCAGATACACCATTGTATAAATCTTCCATATTAATTCCTTTGACTAGGCCTCCCAAAGAAGCAATTTCAAAACGGTCATCAAATAATGATACTAATATACTCCCAGTAAAATTATAATCTCTATGTATAACTGCATTTAATAATGATTCTCTAAGTGCATATTCTGGATAATCTTTAGTGTCAATTCTTTCAAGCCCAACAATTTTACCTTTTGTTTTATTATATAAATCAAGATATTCAAATGTATCATTTACTTGTTTTAAAACAGAACCAGTAAACTCTTTTCTATCTCTAAATTCTAATTTGCTATTTCCATTAAAAATTGCACATTTTATTGAATAAGGACACTCATCTGATAAAAGCAAACCTAAATTTGTGTATTCATCATTTAAGTTTATAATATTTAATGTTTTAAATTTGCTGTTATCAATTTCAATATTATGGTTTTTAAAAATGTTTTTTAAATATTCAAAATGTAAATTTTGTACTTTTGAAACATTATTTTCAAAAGTATTACTATTGCTTTCTATTAACAGTCTTTTTATAACTTCTTCATTTGCTTGAACTGATACATTACCATGTCTTAAATAAACTCCTGATGATTTTAATCCTTTATCAGATAGATAGTATGGCTTATTTGGAGCTTCACTGACTTTAACTATGATTATATCCTTATTTTCAACTCTTTCAATATATATTTTTGTATAAAGTGTCAAATCGGATTTAATTCCTTCACGAATCATTCCGCTTAATGCTTCTAAATCCTTTTCAGCTTGTTTTAAACCAATAATTTTTCCATTATCATCTATACCAATATAAATAGTTCCATCATTTGTATTTGCAAAAGCAACTATTTCTTTTTTTATATCCTTTGTAAGTTCAACTTTTAATTCTATTTCTTGATCTTCTTTATACATTTTCATCACCTAATATTATTATATACAAATCCCAAAATATTATCAATCTATTCGACCACTATTCGACCACTTTTCGACCATAAAATAAAAAAACGAACTATTTCTAGTTCGAGTAATTATCAATATGGTGGGTGATGTAGGACTCGAACCTATGACCCCTTGCATGTGACGCAAGTGCTCTAACCAACTGAGCTAATCACCCATGGTGGAGCAGAGGGGAGTTGAACCCCTGTCCAAACAATCCTATCTCTAAACGTCTACAGGTTTAGTTGGAATTCATTTAATATAAGAATTGGATCCAACTCACCAAATTCTTATACGAGCTTTATTAGTATTCGTAAAGTTATCTAAAGCAAACAACTTTATATATCTTATATCTATGAACCTTTAAACACCCTATAAGAGAAAGTGAATAAAAGCCTTCTTATTCGCTTTAAATTAAGCAGCTACAGGAGCGAAAGCTCCGAAAGAAGAGACTGAGTTATTCTCGTCATTTAATTTTAATTGTTGCATTTATAGTATGCCTACTACCTGCAGTCTAAATTAGTAATTGCTGTCGAAACCATTTACTGCCCCGTACCACAATTATATCACAAAATTCTTGCGTTTTCAAAACGAATGCGATATGATACAGTCAAGTATTTATGTTATCTAAAGGGGGATGCTCTGATGTACGAAGAAAAAATTCCTGAAAAAAAAGTAAAAAAAGCAAAAAAGAAAGCAGAAAAAAAGTTTTTTAAAGAAACAGGAACAAAAACCAGAACTGTTAAAGAAAAGAAAACAGATACACCTAAAAAAGAGAAAACAGTAGAAAAAGCGACAACTACGAAAGAGAAAACACCGAAAAAAATATTGCATTTTAAAGCAGACTATGTTTCTGTCTTAATTAAACTAGGAATTTTTCTAGTCGTAGCTTTTGTGGTGATTTTTGTTGTAACAAAAATAAAAAATGCTACCAGCCATAACAATTTTGACGATAATATGGAAAGAATGCGTGAAGTAGGCTATACCTATTTCAAAGTAGATACCCATCGTCCAACTGGCGAAAAAGAAGAAATCATGTTAACTTTAAAAGATATGATAGATGGTAGTTTAATTGAAGAACTAAAAGAAGATGAAACGGTTTGTAGTAGTGAAGAAAGTTATGTATCTTTAGTAAAAGAAACTGGGGAACACTTTAACTTAAACGTATATTTAAAATGTGGAGAAGAAGATAAAAGTGCCACCTATGATGTAACCTTTGATGAAAGTACAGAAAGTGAAGATGGCACCATCCTTTATGAGCTAGAAAGAACCGTAACAACTGGAAAATACACTTGTCCAGAAGGATATATAAATTCAGGACGTTACTGCATTGGAGCTTCTACCACAGAAACCCTTCCAGCAACACCAAAATACCGTGTAATTCCAGAAAAAAATAGACCAGCAATCTACAAATCAAGTGATACAGAATATGAATACGTTGACCCAATCGTTACAGAAGGCTCTGCAACATATAGATGTTCTAGTGGCTACACCTTATCTGGCAGTAAATGTACAAAAGAAGTAGATGCTGGATATCGTACAGAAAATATTTATAGCTGTCCAAATGGTGGAACCCTATCAGGGGCAAGATGCGTATTTACAATAGCAAGTACAAATAACACAACTTGTCCAAGTGGATATTCAAAAAGAAGAGAAGGCAACACCTTAATTTGCTATCGCTATGAAGCTGCTGAAAAAACAGTGAAAAAGAATTACTTCTGTGCTTCTGGCTATACTATGATATCAGGCAATAAATGTGTAAAAACAGTTGATGCTATAGTCGTGGATGATGGACTATCTTACTCTTGCCCAGCTGGTTATACACAAAGCGGCTCCGGAAAAAATTCTCGCTGCTACAAAAAAACAACAACCGAAGCATACTATTACTGTGAACAAAGTGATGCTACTTTACAAGGTGACAGATGTATCACCCCAGCAAAAACACAGTTTATAACATACAGTTGTCCTAGTGGTTATTCATTAGAAGGAAGTACATGCTATAAAGAAAACTCAACAGATAGGATTTTAGCAACAGAAAATGAAACTCCAACAAGTGAAACAGAAACGATTTGGAGTAAAGAAAAAGAAGTGGAAGGTTGGACTTGGACAGGTAACACAAAAGAGGCCGAATAACCTTCTTTTTTGTTTGTGTTTTTTTAAAAGAAATATTATAATATTTTAAAGGATGTGATTTACTATGACTTGTTATGAACTTGTAAAAAAATGGAAGAAAAAATATCCAGGAACAATCGCTTGGCGATTATTTCAAAACTCTAAAATAATAGATATGCATGTAAACCCAGATGAGGAAGTAACATTTGCTTTTGCAGGACAAAAAGGCGAAGGATTGTTTGATATATTTCAAACAGCGGTCGTTGCAGTAACGAACAAAAGATTATTAATTGGACAAAAACGCGTATTAATTGGTTATGCTCTCAACAGTGTAACTCCTGATTTATACAACGATATGCAAGTATTTGAAAGCCTATTTTGGGGCAAAGTTGTAATTGATACTGCTCGTGAAAAAGTAGTGCTTTCACACTTATCTAAAGAATCTCTTCAAGAATTAGAAACTGTAATATCTTCCTTTATGATGGAAGAAAAAAAGAAGTATTATTATGAAGAAAGCCAAAATTAAGCAAAGAAGAAGACTAGCATTACTTCTAATTATCATTCTAATCATTGCTCTAGTATTATTCTTTCTATTTCGAAGAAAAGATTATACTGTAACATACTCTGTCAATGATTATGAAATTACTGAAAGTTATCACAAAGAAGAAGATTACTATTCTTTTATTATCAAAAAAGGTGAAACCGAACGCTTTGCAATTGTTTATAATCAACACTTTTCATCTAAAAAAAATATCGACCAAATCACTGAATACCAAACAGAGACAGAGTCTTGTATTACAATAAGTAGTAATAAAGTTCGTATCGAACCTCTTTGTACCAAAGAAGCAACACAAATATCTTATCATTTAGTAAGTGATGAAATGAAAGAAAAATTAGGAGTAACTAGTGAAACGAAAGAAGATACAATCTTAACCACATATAATAACATTAATGTATATCACTATAGAAATCATAATTACTATATTTGGAACTATCGCGGTTTCTACCATATTAATGAAAATACCACAGAAAATATTCAATTATTTGATAAAGACATTTATAACCCAACTTTAATAACCCAAGTAAATGATACACTAGTCATTCCCGACTATAATGCAGATTACTACTTTGATAAAGTCATTTTACTAGACATGAATACTGGTCGTACAACTACCTGGACATTAGAAACAAGTATCTACTTTGATAGTGCAGTTCTAGGAGTATATCAAGGAGATCTTTATATCATTGATAAACACGAAAAAACAGAATGGCAACTAAACATTGCCAAACAAAAACAAGAAAGAGTAGGTACAGAACAAAAAGGTGGTAAGATATACGACCACGAGTGGACTAACGTTACAATGAACCGTCTTCTATATCAAGAAAACACATTTAAAGGAACAACAATCTTAGAATATAATATCAAAGAAGATGGATTGTATGCTATATTTGACAATCATCAAATGAAAATAAGAGAGTCTGCTCCAAGCAAAATCCTTTCCAATACCGATAATACAGTTTACTATCTTGTAAACGATAACGTATACTCTTATAACAAAGAAGAAGGAGAAAAATTACTATTAAATTACTTTGAATGGAATTTCAATTCAGAAAATGTTATCTTTATAGATTAACCAAAAAATCACTTTCACATATCTTATAACTAGGAAGTGATTTTTTATGTATCAGACCTCTAATTTTGAAAGAGAACCAAATACAATTACACCATCAAATAAACAAAACTATTATAACTATTATACAATTGAAAAAGGAGACTCCTTATATAGTATCGCAAGACGTTATAACATAAATCCGGAATTACTTGCTGGCTTAAATGGTCTATCCATGCAAGAATACATCTATCCGGGCCAAGAAATAGTCATTCCAAAAAATGGTTACAGTTACTACATTACCAAAGAAGGAGATACCTTAGACATAGTCGCGAATATGTTCAAAATATCAAGTGAAGACTTAGTAAAAAAGAATGGCGTAATTTATTTATCAGAAGGACAAGTATTAGTAAACCCACGTTTATAATGAAAAGAAAGAAAAGGAATAGTCACTTTTCTTTTTTCATGATATAATTTAAGAAGATAAGAGGGGATGCACTATGATTTTAAGAAAGCCTTATGCATTTTTAATCAAACACTTTAAACTAATACATTTATTACTATGTATTCCCTTTGTGTATCTAATTATACGCTTTGGTGCTATGTCATCATTCTTATCAAACTATGTCCGAGCTAATTATTATACGAGTGAAGTAAACATTGCTGGAACATACATCAACTATTTCATGTATGGCGCAATTCTCTTAGTAATATTGCTCGCCCTAGCTATTTACTTCTTAATGCGAAAAAAAGAAAAAGATACCAAATTTTACATGGCAATCATTATTTACTATATTTTCCTGCTCATTGCCATAACAGTATATTACAGCATATTAGGAAGTATTGAAAATGCTACTATCGAAGCCCAAACCGTCCGTGTATTTAGAGATTTATCCTATGTAATATATCTGCCACAATTTTTCTTCCTAGGATACTCAGCTCTTCGTGGTATTGGCTTTGATATTAAAAAATTTAATTTCGAAGAAGATGCCAAAGAACTAGAAATAACCGATATAGACTCAGAAGAATTTGAATTAGTAATCGGAAAAGATGCTTATAAATACAAAAGAACATTTAGAAGGTTCCTAAGAGAATTTAAATATTACGTCCTAGAAAACAAATTTACTTTTGGGGTTCTTGCTTCCATCGTGGTAGTCGTATTCGGAATATTACTATACTTGAACTTTGGTGTTTATAACAGAAAGTATAGCCAAACACAAAATATTCGTCATAACAATCTAACCGTCAGTGTCGAAGACTCAATACTAACAAACTTAGGAATTGATGGAAACCTAATTGACAATGGCAAATACTACTTAGCACTAGCCCTAAAAATAACAAACAATGGCACAAATTCTGTGACTCTAGATTACGATAACTTCCAGCTTGAAGTAGCCCGCCGTCGCATCAGTGCAACCTTAGACCGAGGAACATATTTCCCGGATTTTGGAATTCCTTATACAAGAGATACCTT
This sequence comes from Candidatus Ventrenecus stercoripullorum, assembly GCA_018712835.1. GTDB lineage: Bacteria > Bacillota_I > Bacilli_A > RF39 > UBA660 > Ventrenecus > Ventrenecus stercoripullorum. The sequence goes on along the minus strand of DVGF01000030.1, from coordinate 28,056 downwards.
ATTTGCCCCAGGTTCTACAGGAACGTATGTATTAACCTATGAAATTGACCCAAGTCTTATCAATCAAAACATCGACTTAAAAATACTAGAGTCCATTACATACGAAGTAGGAAGTATTACTCCTGTTTATAAAACAGTCAATCTAAGTTATGATAGAGTAACCGAAAACAAAGATGTAAGAACAGTCGACTATAACAAAATTTTGGAATTATCAGAAACCAGATTAGGTGTCACACAATTACAATTTAAAAATTATGCAATAGCAAATTCTTACGAATATTCATATCAGTCTTGTAAGAGTGGAAATTGCCAAACCCTAAGAAACAAAATAGTAAGTAATTCTACAAAAAAATTACTAGTTCTAGAAAGAATGTTCTCAATAGATACCTATACGACTTACTATGCTGCACGTCGTGGTTCTGGCTCATTTGTAAATGATTTTATCACCGTAAGATATACAGTGGATAACCGTACGACAACAACCAAACCAACAAATGTAACACCAAGAGAGTTAGAAGGATATTGGGTATTTGAACTTCCAGGAGAAATACAAAACGCAGAAACCATAGATATTATCCTAACCATTCGGGGCAGTATCTATACAATGAAACTTAAATAAATAGGAGTGACGATTTTGTCACTCTTTTTTGCTATACTTTATGCTATAATCAAAATGGTGGTGGTTATATATGGCAAAAATATTAATAGTCGAAGATGATAGTTCTATCGCGATGGGACTAGAATTTTGTTTAACCCAAGAAGGATTTCTAGTAGAGTGTTTAAATAATGGCGAAAGTGCGAAAAACTACCAAGGAAATTTCGATTTAATGCTTTTAGATTTAAATCTTCCTGATATGCATGGATTTGAAGTACTAAAAGTATGGAAAGATAAAGTACCCGTAATTTGTCTAACCGCGTGCGATGAAGAATTAAGTATCGTTCAAGGATTAGACATGGGAGCATACGATTATATTACCAAACCGTTCAAAACAAGAGAACTCATTTCTCGAATTAAAAACATTTTACGCAGAAACAACCAAAACAATGAAGCAACCATCATCCTAGGAAATATCACGATCGATACGAGAAGTGGTAAAGTTTTAAAAAACGGCAAAGACCTATTTTTAACCAACATGGAATATAAAATATTACTAATTTTAGCAACCAATCCCAAAACAGTATTTACAAGAGAACAAATTCTTGCAGATATTTGGGATGTCAATGAAGACTATGTAAATGATAATACATTAACCGTTTATATTAAAAGATTAAGAGAAAAAATAGAAGAAAATCCCGCCGAACCAAAAATCATTGAAACAGTAAGAGGCATCGGCTATAAAATCGGGAGTGACCTATGAAAAAAGAAACAAGAATATTTTTAGTAATTCTAATTGCCTTTTTCTTAATCGGCCTAGGATTACAGTTTTATATTTATAACCAAACCAAAGAACTTATTGTAGAAAATAATTCTTTAATCGTAGGTACAATCATCGAAGCTCATCCCGAGCTAGAAACAGAAATTATCGAAATTATGAAACAAGAAAATTTCACAGAAAATCGTGAGATATTAGAAAAATATGGCTTTACAAACTTAGAAACACTAGAGTACTTAGAGTCTGTAAAAAAATTAGAACAAATATTATTAGGAACTTACATCATGTTTTTCCTAGCATTAGCCATTATTTTAATTATTTATTTCATCATTATCCAAAGAAGAAGAAAAAAAGAAATTCAAAAAATTGATAAATACTTATTTTCTCTACTGCAAGATAACATTAATGTCAACTTAAAAGCCTTTCAAAGTGGCGAGCTAGAAACCTTACAAAATGACTTAATGAAAGTAACGAGCAAATTAAAAAATGCCCTAGATACTTCAACCAAAGATAGGCAAGAACTTTCTAAAAATCTAGCCGACATTTCTCATCAATTAAAAACCCCTTTGACAAGCTTATTTGTAATTAATGAAGCCTTACAATACAAAGATATTAATGAAACTCAAAAAGAAGAATTTATAAAAAAACAAGAAGAAATCCTAACTCACATCGAGACACTGATTACATCTCTTTTAAAAGTAAGCCAAATTGAAAGTGGCATGATTACTCTAAAAAAAGAGACAATTTCTCTAACAAATTTACTAAAAGAAGTATACAATCAATTAGAATTAATTATTGTCTCAAAAAATATTAAAGTAACATATAACATTCCCAAAAACATAAAAATTACTGGAGATGCTTATTGGCTTCGAGAGGCTCTTTCTAACATTGTTAAAAACGCTTGTGAACATGTTGAAGAAAAAGGAAGTGTTACTCTAACTGCCAAAGAAACTCCAATGTTTGTAGAACTGGTAGTAGAAGACAATGGCGGTGGTATCAAAGAAAGTGACTTACCTCATATCTTTGAAAGATTTTATAAAAGTAGCCCTAACAAAAATAGTATCGGAATAGGATTAAACTTAACCAAGAGCATCTTAGATAAAACAAACGCTACGATAAGAGTTCAAAGTGAAGAAAACAAATACACAAAATTTACAATCCACTTTTATAAAAGTGTGGTTTAATATCGCACAAGAATTTCAAGAAGTAGAGTAGCTCTACTTTTTTCGATTATGACGAATTTGTAATGATAGAGTCACGAAAAAGTCATAAAGATTTAGTATAATGAGTTCATGAAAGGAAGGGTTATATGGAAATTTTAAAAGTAGAACATTTATCCAAGAAATATGGAAAAGGGGATACAGAGGTAGAAGCCCTAAAAGATGTATCATTTACGGTAGAGAAAGGAGAATTTGTCGCCATTGTAGGGCCATCTGGTTCTGGAAAAAGTACACTTTTGCATATTTTAGGTGGTGTCGATAAACCAACCAGTGGTCATGTATACGTGGAAGGTTCTGATGTATTTTCTTTAAACGAAAACAATTTAGCTATCTTTAGAAGAAGACAAGTAGGATTAATCTATCAATTCTATAATTTAATACCAATCTTAAATGTAACAGAAAATATTTCATTACCAATGATGCTAGACGGCAAAGAACCAGATAAAAACTATCTGATGGAATTAATTAAAACATTGGGCTTAGAAAAACGTGTCAATCACTTACCAAATGAACTTTCTGGTGGTCAACAACAACGTGTAAGTATTGGACGAGCTTTAATTTATCATCCATCTTTAGTTCTAGCCGATGAACCAACTGGAAACCTAGATAGCAAAAGTAGTCATGAAATCATGGAATTATTAGAAATATCCAATAAGAAATATGGTCAAACAATCATTATGATTACTCATGACGAAAATTTAGCAATGCATGCAAGTCGGATTATCACCATAGAAGATGGTCGTATCATTCGCGATGAAAAGGTGGATTAACCATGAAGTTATTAAATAGACTCACTATCAAACATCTCCTAATGAACAAAAAAAGAACAATCGTGACTATCATAGGAATTACATTATCTACAGCATTAATGGTAGGGATTGGCCTTTTAGTGTCTACATTTTTACAAGCAATGATAGATGATACCATTTCTTCAAGTGGCTCATATCATGCCTACTTTGACAATGTAACCAAAGAAGAAGTAAATGAAATTAAAAATCATTTGGAAGTAGAAAAAACTTACTCTTATGGAACGGTTGGCTATGCAAATATTAATAGTACCAACGATTATAAACCTTATTTGTTTATCGCATCAGCAGATGATACTTATTTCTCTCATGAAACTTTATTAGAGGGAAGATATCCTACAAATGAAGAAGAAATAGTAATTCCATCTCACTTAAATACAAATGGCGAAGTAAATTTAAAAGTAGGAGATACTATTACCCTTGAAGTAGGACCTCGTGTGTCACAAGGAGAAGAAGTTTATGATAACACAGTTCCTTTAATAGAAGTGTATGATGAAACAGGTGAAGCAATACTAGATGAAACATTAGCTCCTAAAATGACCAAAACATATACTGTGGTCGGAATAATAGACCGCAGCAATAGCGAAGACTATTCTGGCCCAGGCTATATGGCATTTACTACCAAAAGTAATGACATCGTGTCATATAGGACTTATGTGGAATACAAAAGTGTTAGAAAAACTTACGAAACAACCAGCACCATTTGTGAATATTTAGAAAATGCTTCCTGCCAAGAACACGATAGCTTACTTTATTACTATGGAATATCAAGATACGACAACGTTAATAAAACAATTACTTCACTTCTTGCCATTGTCTTAAGTTTACTTAGTGTTGGTTCCATCATTGTCATTTATAATTCCTTTGCTATCTCAACCATGGAACGAAAAAAATCATTTGGATTATACTCTAGTCTTGGCGCAACCCCAAAACAAATCAAATATACCGTATTCTTTGAAGCGTTTGTTGTTGGCCTCATCGGTATAATATTAGGTGTATTAGGCGCATTCTTAGGGATCTATGTTGTCGTGCAAGTATTAAATTACTTAATTGCCGACAGTTGGGGACTCAAACTCGTATTTACAGTCAATCCTTACTACATAATCATTCCAATTCTATTTATGATACTTGTTGTTTTCATATCTGCTTTCATTCCTGCCAAACGTTCTAGCAAAGTAACCGCGATCGAAATGATCAGAGAAAATGATGAAATAAAAATTCCACGGAGAAAAGTGAAAACACCGAAATGGGTTCGTAAAATCTTTGGCATAGAAGGTGAGATAGCCTTAAAAAATATGAAAAGAAATAAAAGAAAATACCGAATTACATTGTTATCTCTATTCATTAGTATTGTGTTATTTATCTCATTTAGTACATACTTAAAATATGGCCTATCTGTAACAGAACTAACAGATTTACCAGCTTATGATATTGTCATTTCAACAAGCAACCAAGAAATAATGAACGAAATAGAGTCGAATGCTTTAGTAAATGATATGTATGTTTCAAAATTTGGTTTTGCAGAATATACGGTCGAAGACACCTCTATCTATCAAGATGATTATTTTAAATTCCTAACAGAAATGGAATATGACCCGAATAATTTATTACAAATGACTGCTATCATTATCGAAGATGATGAATATGAAAGATTAGCTTTAAACTACCAGATAGATAACGAGACCATTCTCTTCTTAAATGATATTATGTATAACAGTTATAACAATGGAAATCGCCATTCATATCATACAAGCATTTTTGATACCGAGTTAAATACGATGAAATTATGCGGTTCCGTAGAAGATAGTTGTGTAAATGCCAAAGTTCACTTTGTTGAAAACAATGAAAAAACACAGCAATTTGAAAACTATTTCCATGACCAATATACTCCAACAATATTTGTATCAGAGTCTCTTGCCAAAAAATATGGTATATTCACAAGCTATGATTTAGACGAAGCTGCAAACTATATCACAATTTATAGTGAAGAGTATGAAACACTTTACAATGAACTAGAAAAAAAATATCAAAATACCATCGATGGATACTTATCTTCTCCAAGAATAACTTATGAACAAGAAAAAAACAATGTTCTTGCCATTAAAATTTTAATGTATGGGTTCATTGCTTTAGTAACACTTACTGGAGTCACCAGTGTCTTTAATACGATTTATACAAGTATTCACTTACGTAGAAGAGAATTTGCAATACTAAGAAGCGTTGGTTTATCTCCAAAAGGATTTCAAAAAATGATTTTCTTTGAAAGTTTATTCTTTGGTCTAAAATCATTACTATATGCCTTACCAGTTTCATTTGTCATAATTCTCTTGATTGCAAACAGCATGGGTTATACATTTACCTTTGATGGCATACTAATTCCATGGGGATCTGTGATAGCTGCAATTGTAGGAGTATTCTTAATCGTTTTACTAACAATGATGTACTCTAGTTCCAAAATTAAAAAAGAAAACATTTTAAATTCCTTACGGGAAGAAAATATTTAGAGAAGGTTTCAAAAATCTTCTCTTTATTATACGCAAAAAAATGAAATGGATTGCAAAAAAATATTAAATTCACAAAAAATATGCACTCTATTGCATTTTTTTAAACCAGCATTGACAAACATAAGTTCGAATAATATAATTGTTTTAAGCCAAAAGTATAAGAAGATTGGCTATAAGAAAATTAGAAAGGTTGATAATAATGGAAAGAAAAAAAATAATCACTGTTTGTGGAAGTTTAAATTTTAAAGAAGAAATAATGCGTGAAGCTATTCGTTTAGAGTTAGAGGGTAACATCGTTCTAACACCATTGTTTCCTTTAAAAGAAGAAGATATGCCAACCAAAGAAGAAGTGGATTTGCTAGGTAATATGCATAAAGAAAAGATAAAAATATCAGATGGAATATTTGTAATAAATGTTGGCGGTTATATTGGTGAAAGCACAAAAAGTGAAATTGCTTTAGCTGAAAGCCTTCACAAAGAAGTAAAATATTTAGAAGAAATCTAAAATATCAAAAAAAGTTATTTTGACAAAACAAAATAAATCACAAAATTAAAAAGCTATTTTGTTTGAACGAATAACTTTGCTTTCTAATACCTTGATAATATAATAGGAGTGAGGTAAAGAAAATTGACTTTATAATGAAATCAATGAAATAAAGAAAGGACAAGAAAAAATGACAGAAAAAACAAAAATTTTATGAAGTGGAATAACCGGTAGAACAGGAGTGTGTGCATTAGAGTTAGCAAAACAAAGTAATTCAGTAGAAATAGTCGCCGGCATATGTAGAAGTAATCCGTCTTATTATCATTATAATGAATTAGATAATATAAAAGAAGATTTTGATGTAATCGTGGACTTTTCACATAAAGATAGCTTCAATGAAATGTTAAAGTTTGCTCTAAAAGCGAAAAAGCCAATCATTGTTGGCACAGCAGGTTTAACCGAAAAGCAAATAAAAGATATGGAAGAAGCAGCAAATATAATACCAGTATTTCGGGGTGGAAATTTTAGATTTGAAGTAAAAGAATTCATTGATGATGTAGTAGAATACGCTAAAAAAAGTGATGAAGATATTATAGAATTAATAGAAACACATTATAAAACGAAAAAAATTCCTAGTGAAACAGCAAAAGTAATTGCAAAAAGAGTTTTAGAAGAAACAGGGAAAAAAGTAGAAATAAAATCGTTTTTAGAATATGATGAACTAATAAATGATTGGCGTGTTGGTCCCTTAAATTGTAGAGTAATAGGGTTTCAAGAACTTGCTAAAGATGTGCTGACAATCGCCAAGTTGATGAAAAATAAAAAGCCAAAAGGAATATACGATTTAGATAGACTTTTAAAAGAGAAAGCAAATGAAGAATTCTCAAAGTTTTTAATTGAAGCAAAAAAACAAACCTATGCAAATGAAAATATAAAAAAAGGACAGTCTTCAAGAGTAGGATCGCATGACTAGGAATATAAAAATGAAAATATGATATATCATGATACATATTTTGGTGGAACAAATTTCATGGGAGAAGAAGTAGTATATGAAAGCAATAATAATACACCGATATGGGGAATGAATTATTATGGTGTCACTTTAGATGAGACATTAAGCAAAGAAGCAATTGATAAAGCATTAAGACCGGCATTAATGAAAGTTGGAGACGATGATATTTTACCTGTGAGAGGACCAAAAGAATATAAAAATAAAGAATACAAATATACATTTCACGTTACAGGAAATATAGAATATTTTGAAGGAGAAGAAATAATATATAAAAAAGATAAAAAGATTTATATATTAAAATGTCATGGTGGAAGAATAAAAAATTAGTTCAAAAAATATAGCAAAAATATATAAATCAAAGGGTTTGCGCAGTTATATTCGGAAAGTGGTGCCAAAAAGTTGCATTTTTTAAGAATGGTACTAGAATTTTAGCTTTTTTGCTTTCTTTTGCTCTTATGATTACAAGAAAATATAATAGCTAGGTATAAGAATAAGACAATGGTTGAAGAACCACCATAACTAACAAATGGAAGAGGAATTCCAATAATAGGAATAAGCCCTAAATTCATACTAATATTCACAAGTTGACTCACGATAAAAATAGCGAGGAAAGAATATCCAAAAATTCGGTATTCTTTTCTTTTTATTTTTTTAATATATCCAATAAGATAAAAATCTAAAACAAGGAAAGAAAGTAAAATAACAATATTTCCTGTTAAACCAAAAACATTACTAGATAATGCGAATACAAAATCAGTAGGGCTCTCTGGAATATAAATACCAGTCTCTGTAAGAGAAAACTGCCATAACGGAGCAGACCCAATTGCAATCAAAGCATTTTCAATCTGCATACCAGTTCCAAAAGAGAATAGACGTTCAACCCGATAAAAAAATGTCGTGCCAATAATAGAAATCAAAAAATCTTTTTGAAAGAAATAACAATAAAAGAAACCACCAATAAAAGCTGCCGTTAAAATAAATGCAATAAGAAACCACCATTTATGAATTTTTGAATTCCATAATAATACCAAAGTAATAAGACAGTAAAATAGTATTGCTCCTGTATCAGGCTCTAAGAATACCAAAATACAAGGAAAGATTAAAAGAAGTAATACATACAAAAGAAACTTAAATTCATCCGTCCATTTATGAAACTTTTTTTGAGTAACAAGAGTAGTTAAATAAAGAGAATAAGCAAGTTTCATAAGTTCACTGGGTTGCAAATTAAAGTATTTCAAATTAAGCCATGCCCGAGAACCATTAACACCGGTTCCAACAAACAACACTAAAACAAGAAGTGCTAAACTAATAAGATAAAAATATTTACTGTAACGAAACAAAAAATCACTTTTAATAAAACGAAATAAAAATAAAATAAAAAAGCCTATTCCAATCCACAATGCTTGCCGTTCAAAATGATTTTGATAAGTATCACTAATAAACTGAGCATGATACATCAAAAAAAGACTGATAGTAAGTAACAGTAAAAAAGGTATCCAAAAAAATAAATGTTTTAGAGAATGTAATTTTTTCATATTAATATTATGTTTCATACCTTTAGATTTTAATCATAAAATATAATGAGGTGAATAAGTTTGAAAGAATTACCAAAAGTATATGTCAGTCCAATTGATAAAGATTTGCGAAATAACAAAGATATGTTTTATTCAAAATTACTAGACCCTAAGAAAGATACAAAAGACATTATGAGAGAAATAGACAAGATATTTCATAGTAGAAACTTTGTGTACAAAAGTAAGGTAGAAATTACAACAAACGATGGGATTGTAGAAGCGACCATTGTTGGAAAAAACCAAAGCTCTTTATTAACACTAGATGGTAAAAGCATTCCAATCGCGACCATCAAAGATATCAAACAACTCTAAGACAGATAAAACTTATTTGTCTTTTTAAATGTTACAAAATAATAAAAGAAAACAAAAAATATGCTATAATGTGCATAGAAAGATGTGAGACTATGAAATTTAACAGTTTAATTCCAGAATTAAGTGTAACAAACATAGAAAAAAGTCGCATGTTCTATGAAAGTCTAGGCTTTCAAATAAAATATAGTCGTCCTAAATTTTATTTTTTAGAATTAGAGGAAAACCAACTAATGATAGAAGAAATGAACGACAATTGGAATGTTGGAAAGTTAGAGTATCCTTTTGGAAGAGGAATGAACATAAGCATGACGGTAAGCAACATAGATGCTTTTTATAAAAAAGTACAAGAGCAAAAAATAAAAATATTTGTAGCATTAAAAGTAAGTGAATATGTCGTAGATGGTATCACTTACCAAGACAAAGAATTTTTGATACAAGACCCTGATGGTTATTTACTTAGATTTAATAATTGAAGAAGAAATTACTTTATAGCAGTGGTATAATAAAGACTCAAAGTTAGAGTTTGGGAGGAACCCATGAAAACAAAAGGAATTCTATTAATCATTCTTGTTCTATTTATAATAATTTTAACTTATGTTTTATACCGGTATAATATCATTCCTCATAAAAAATATACAAACGAGGATTTTAATATTTCAACATATACAAGTACTATAGATAAAGATGCGGACGGGATAGATGATCAAACCGACATTTTAAACAATGCTTTTGACTATGTAGCAACGAACCCTAAATATAAAAGTAAATATTATGCTACAGGGTACCCAAACGATGAATATGGTGTCTGTACCGATGTCGTGGCAATTGCTTTAAAAAATGCCGGATATGACTTACAAGAATTAATAAACGAAGATGTGAGAGAAGACCAAGAAGCCTATGATATAGAAGTAATAGACAAAAATATTGATTTTCGAAGAGTAAATAATATTAAAGTCTACTTAGAACGTCATGCAAAATCACTAACAACCGATATTCATGATATCAGTGCTTGGCAAGGAGGCGACGTCGTAGTGTTTACTCGGCACATCGCAGTTATTTCCAACCATCGTAATCATAACGGAGTACCGTTTATCATTCATCATGCAAATCCCTATCAAAGTAGTTACGAAGAAGATATACTAGAATATAGAAACGATATTGTTGGACACTATCGCATCAGTTAAGAAAAGTTTTAATATCTACTCAGAGTGAATAATGAATGACTAAATATATTCGATCGGAACTAAGTAGTTATTTTGCGATACTTCTACTATTTCTTTAGCCATGCATAATACGATTCCAGATCCGACAGTATATCCAAATTTCTCACAAACATTAAAATTCTTAAAAGCTTCCTTCCCTGGATTAGCACTTTTTTTAATCTCTATTGGGTATAGTATCTTATCATGAAGAATAATCAAATCAATTTCTTTTTTGTTTTTATCACGATAATAATAGAGACGGTGATGAGGATCTATTCCATTGTTTGTATATGATTTAATAATTTCAGTAATCACATAAGTCTCAAAGATATTGCCACTAAAAGGGCTTTTCTCTAACGTTTCACTAGTAAAATATCCGGCTAAAAAACAAGCTAGGCCAGTATCCATAAAATAAACCTTAGGTCTTTTAATTACTTTTTGAACTTGATTATTAGAGTAACTATTTAAAAGATATATCAAATGAGTATTGACTAAAATGCTTAACCATTCGTTGACCGTTTTAGAATCTATTTCGATATCATTAGCAATATCAGAAGAATTAAATTCACAACCACTTCTAGCCGCCAAAGCACACAAAAACTTATAAAATTTATTTTCGTCTTTAATTTTTATAAATTCTCTGACATCTCTTTCAATATATGTTTTAACATAAGATTGATAAAAGATTTCACGTTGAATAGAGGTATTGGAGTATAACTCGGGATAACTACCATTTAAAATATGCTCAAATAAATCAGGGATGGATAAACGACCAGCTTTTTCTTTTTTTCTAAGAATAGAAATATCAGGGATAAACTCTGTTTCTTCTAACCCAAGAATTTCCCGAAAAGAAAAACCATACAAATCTAAAATAGCAATTCGACCAGCCAGAGAATCACTTAAATATTTCATAGTGGAAAATACTTGAGAACCAGTGAGATAATACATAGTAGATCTTTTAGCATTATTATCAAACATATATTGATTTCTCATTTCATCCACATTCATTTTTAGATAACTAAGTAAATTAGGAGCATATTGAAATTCATCAATAATTAAAGGTGTTTCATGATTTCTTAAAAATAACTCAGGATCTTCATTTGCTTGAGTTCGCCATAAAAAATCATCTAAAGTAACATAATGAATTTTCTGCTCACTATTTTTTTTGAAAAATTCTAAAAGCGTGGTTTTCCCAACCTGTCTTGGACCAGTAATAGCAATGACAGGATATACTCCAATCATTTTTTCTAATGTTTTCTCAATACTTCTATTTTTATAATTCATGATATACCTCCTCGTATTTCTATATTTATTATAATAGATAGAGCATAATTTGTCTATACATTTTAGATTTTTTCGGAATACTACTCCAAAAAAGTCTAAATCTGAAATAATACTTACCTTTTTCTCTAATCTCGAGTAAGGCGAGAGTAGTTTTAGGAAAAATATTAAAGAAATCATCAAAAATACAACCGAAAAAAAACAAAGTAAAGTAGATTGGACAAAAGCTTGGAGTACTAAATATCCTATTTTAAAACAGTATCAAAAAGAAGTAGATATTCCAAAATACCAAAAAGAAATCAGTCGTTTATTAAAAGAACTACAAGATACCTACCATTATAACGAATTAGATGCAATGTTAGTATTAAAAGATATCCTCGCCCAAACATACTTTAAGAAAAAAGAGAAAAAATAACAAAACTATGCTATAATACAGGAAAGAAAAAAATTAGAAAAGAGGAATTCCTATGAGTAAGAAAATCAATAACATATGTATAAAAATAGATTGTGAATAGATTGATTTTCTTGCTATGTAATAAAAAATAAAAACAAGACTCTATCTAGTCCATAATCTAGAGAGTCTTTTTTCTTGAGGAGGTGTGATATGTTAACAAGAAAAAAATAAGTCTGGCATAAACTTTAATTATGCCTAGAAAGGCATAAAAGATGTTTGAAATAAAAAATATTAGTATTCAAGTAAAGGAAAGATATTTAGTAAAAAATTTATCTTTCACAGTAAATCCAAAAGACAAACTTGCCATCATTGGCGAAGAAGGAAATGGCAAATCCACATTATTAAAAGCTCTTGCAGGTAAGCTAGATTATGGCGAAGTAACCGGAGGAGTGAGTGCCAAAAATCACAAGATAGGATACCTAGAACAATCCATGAGCAAAGAAGCAGAAGAACAAACTCCTCTAGAGTATCTGTTTCAAACTGAAGAAGATTACTATCACAATATAGGAAAATTTTATAAAGAAAAAGAACGCTTTCATATAACAGAAGAAATGCTAGATAGAAAAATAAAAACTTTATCTGGCGGAGAAAAAGTAAAACTAGCAATTTTAAAACTAATATTAGAAGAAAACGATATCCTTCTTTTAGATGAACCAACCAATGACTTAGATATAGAAACATTAGAATGGTTAGAAACCTTTATAAATGAAAGTGAAAATCCAATTTTATACGTATCCCATGATGAAACCTTGCTATCTAGGACCTCCACCATGATTTTACATTTAGAACAAATAAAACACAAAACAGAATGCCGTCATACCTTATTAAAGGAAGACTATGATACCTATGTGGCTGAACGACTAGCCAAACTATCCAAACAAACCCAACTTGCTAAAAACGAAAAAAGAGATTGGCTAGCTAAAGAAGAACGCTTAACAAAAGTTCTACAGAAAGTAGAATACCAACAAGAAACCATATCGAGAAGCAATCCTCATGGTGGACAACTATTAAAAAAGAAAATGCATTCTCTAAAATCCCAAGAAAAGAAACTAGATAAAATAGAATTGACAGAAATACCAGATGTAGAAGAAAGCATCAATTTCTTCTTCGAACCAGTAAGTCTTCCCAAATCCAAACAAATACTCTATTTATCTCTTCCAGAGTTAAAAGTTCAAAATAACATTCTTGCCCAAAATATAGAACTAGAGGTAACTGGTAGTGCTCATTTATGTATCATTGGAAACAATGGGGTAGGGAAATCTACTTTAATAAAAGAAATAAAAAAGCAACTAGCCCCAAGAACAGACATAGTCATGGGTTACATGCCTCAAGATTATGAAGAAATATTAAAGGACTATGAAAACGTACTGGATTTTATTGCTCAAACAAAAAACAAAGAAGAAATCACAAAAGCAAGAATGATACTAGGAAATATGAAATTTACTCGCGAAGAAATGACTGGAAAAATAAGTGATTTAAGCAATGGTTCGAAAGCAAAATTAATTCTAACCAAACTAGTCCTAGAAAAGTGTGATGTATTATTATTAGATGAACCAACAAGAAATGTAAGCACATTATCTAATCCAGTAATTAGAAAGGCCCTGAAAGAATATAGTGGTTGCATCATCAGCGTTTCACATGACCGAAAATATATAGAAGAAGTAATAGATACAGTATATGTACTAACCAAAGAAGGATTAAAGAAAAAACAATAAAAAGTAACAGCTGGCAAAAAATAACTGTTGCTTTTTTTCGGAAATTCAAGTATGGTATCACCAGAGGTCTTTATGAAAGAATATATAAAAGAATTGCTAGATGGAAAATCACTAGCCAATATAATGAATAGTTATGAGTTACAAAAATATGAAATATTAAAAGAATTAAGAAATGAATTATGGGAATTAAAACATTTTAAAAACTATGAACCCAAAAACCAATTAACCGCGATGTTTTACCAAGAATGTAGCATGCTAACGATTACCGAAGAACCTGTAGCCTTATTTTCAGATACCCATTTTGGAAGCAAAGATGAGAATTTAGAATACTACCAGCTATTTATAAACTTTTGTATAGAAAACCATATCACTACTTTAATTCATGGTGGCGATATTGGTGATGGCTTAGTAAGATATTCCAAAGATTGTTTTGATGCTTCAAAACAACTAGACTATATTTTAAAGGTATACATCGATCACCCCTTATTAACGCAGTACATATTAGGTGGCAATCATGACGAAAAATATCAAAAACATGGCATAGATATTTTAAAAGAATTAGCAAAAAACAAAAGAAACATTATTCCTTTAGGATACCGCCAAAGTTTTATCCGTATATTTACTAGTGCTGTTTCAATAGAACATAGTCCAAAATTAAGTCCAGAAGAGAAAATTATGCCTTACGAGTTTAGTATCGCCGGCCATTCTCACAAAAATAATTTTGCTCGAAACTGTGTTAAACTTCCAACTTTAAGTAGTGATTTACAATATCCAAATATAAAAGAAGGCTTACCTGGATTTATAGTAATGTATTCAACAAAAAACAATCAAACAGTGAAGTTAGAATTTACAAGATATTATATTACAAACTATGGCCTAGAAAAAGAAGAAAATCCATATATTTATAAACTTCAAAAATAATCTCCACATTCTGTGTGGAGACTTTTTCATATCTTTCAGTTATAATGAGAAAAACGGAGTGATAATATGGACCAAATAAAAATAGGCAAGTTTATTGCAAGCTTAAGAAAAAATAAAAAAATGACTCAACAAGAGTTAGCAAATTTATTAGGAGTAACAGACCGTGCTATATCAAACTGGGAAAATGGTCGAAGAATGCCAGATATCTCTTTATTAAAACCATTAGCAGAAACTCTAGGTATCACAGTAAACGAACTAGTGATGGGTGAGAAAATATCAAAAGAAAAAATAATTCCATCTTCAGAAAACAATTTATTACATTCCCTAGAAGCAACAAATAAAATAAAAAAGAAATCCCAAAAAATAAAAATCGCTCTTTTAGTTTCCTTAAGTATAATCATCTTACTTCTATGGATAATTGTGATGCATTATCAAAGTACATATCCAAAAATAGAACTCTACGACATAGAAGTTTATCATAACGAACCAGAAAAAATAGATGAATTAACAACACCTTTCACATATCAAGACCAACAAATATATTATTACGGCGTAGAAAAAATCATGCTTTGCGATAGAAAAGAAAAGTGTTACGAATTAAAGGATGCCCTGAGCCATCATCAAATCACTTTAGAAGAAATCTCCTATTTCCTACAAGAAGAAGTCCTTCACGAAAGACTCAAAGAAGAAAGACTTTATGACGGTGGAACTACAATATACACACACAATAACTATACGGCAATTCTTTGTAATACAAAAGAACAAAAAGATCTCTATTTTGGGAGTACTTATATGATAGAAGAATTAGATGGTGCCTACTGTGGACATGAAAAAAGTAATATCAAAAAATTTACAAGAACTTATCAAATAAAAGCACTAAAAGAGTTAGAAAAAGAAACAATCGAAGTAACTTTAGAAAATAATAAAATGGAAAATGCTTCCGTAAAACTACCAAACAACTATAATCTTATAGTAGGCAAAACCTATGAATTTACTTTCTATACCTTTGAGGACTTAAATGATACCATCGAAGATATTTTTAAACATGCAATTATCAGCACCATAAAAGAAAGTACACGTTCAAAAGAAGAAGAGAAGAATGACCCAATCATAGTCACCGAAAAAATATCAAGTAATGCCGAATTAAATGAAATAGCAGGTGTCACTATGAGGGTAAAAGAAGGAACTTTAACAAACAAAGGAGCAACCATTATCATTACCGATTACAGTGGGAAGTCTCATACCTATGGCGAAGAATACCGGATAGACAAATTAGAAGATGGAACATGGAAGCCAGTAAATGTGATAATAAAAGAAAATTATTTCTGGAACTCGATAGGCTACAAAATAGATAGAAATAACAAAATAGTTTTGGAAATAGACTGGGAATGGTTGTATGGAAGTCTTTCAAACGGAACCTATCGGATTGTAAAAGATGCCTTAGAAGATAGTACATTAGAAAAGAAATATTTCTCCGTAGAGTTTGAAATAGAAAAATGAAATTCCTAACAATATCTACTTTTTTGCAATCTTTATGTTCAAGAGGACACATGATATAATAAAGACAAAAAAAGTGAGGTAGAATTATGAAAAAGAAAATCATTGCAATTTTAATGATAATAACATTAAGTATGACTCTACTAGGTTGTGAAAGTACAAAAAAAGAACCAGACACCACCCAAACCCTAGAAGAAATACTAGAAGAAAACAACTATACGATTGTTGACGTTCGAACTTTCGAAGAATACCAAGAAGGACATGTGAAAGGTGCGATAAACATTCCTTATGATGAAATAGACGAAAATGTCGAATTATCCAAAGAAAAAACAATCTTAGTATATTGCCGTAGTGGGAAAAGAAGTAGTATTGTCTATGAGCAATTAACAAGTCTCGGTTATGAAGTCTATGATTTAGGTGCATATGATTCATTACCCATAGAAAAGGAGTAAAAAATGGAACTAGTACAATTAGGAGAAAAGACTTATTACATAAAAAATGCTACCAATATTGGAATATACAAAATAGACGAAAAGAACGTATATCTGATTGATACTGGAAACGATAAAGATGCTGGAAAGAAAATCTTAAAAATCCTAAACGAACAAGGATGGACATGTAAAGGTGTTATTCTAACGCATTCCCATGCCGACCATATGGGTGGAGCAAAACTCATTCAAGACCGAACAAACTGCCAAGTCCTAGCCCACAATATAGAAACATGCTTTGCGAAGTACCCCGTATTAGAGCCATCTCTCCTTTATGGAGCGTACCCTCTAAAAGACTTACAAAACAAATTTTTAATGGCCAAGGAAACAAACACATTAGAAGTAGAAGACAACTTGCCAGAAGGATTAGAAATATTGACACTAAAAGGACACACATTTGACATGATTGGAATAAAAACAAGTGACAACATATATTTCCTAGGAGACGCCTTACTGAGTGAAGAAACAATTACAAAATACCATTTATTTTACCTTTATAATGTCAAGGAATTTCTAAACACTTTAGAGTACTTATCCACATTAAAAAGCCACTTTTACATCCCATCCCATACCGAAGGGACTTCAAATATAAAAGACTTAATTACCTTAAATCGTAACAAAGTACAAGAGATATGCCAAAGTATTTACAATATCTGTCAACAAGAACAAACAATGGAAAATATCTTGACAGAAATATTTAAAAAATACAATTTAAAAATGAATTTAAATCAATATGTTTTAATTAGTAGCACCTTAAAAGCTTATGTCACATATCTATACGAAGAAGAAAAACTAACTTATAAAATAACCGAAAATAAAATCCTATGGATACAAAAAGAAAAGATGGAATAACAAAATGAATATAGAAGAACTATGGAAAAGATGTAATTTCAATGATACAAAATTAAAAAACTATGGCTTTTATAAAGAGAAAGACAACTATATCTATCAAACTAATATCATGAAAAATACTTTTGAAGTGACAATCATCATACCAAAAGACCAAAAGTTTAGTATCAAAGTAGTTGATTTAAACACAAACTATGAATACACCTTATATCGTATCGAAAGCCAAACCGGAAAATTTGTTTCCGAGGTTCGCGAAGAACTAACAGACCTCTTAACAGATATAAAAGAAAAATGCTCAGAAGCCACCAAATTTTTAACAGCCCAAGCCAACCGTATTGCTCTAAAAATTCAAGAATTATATCAAGGACAGCCAGAATTTTTATGGAAAAAGTATCCAGGCTATGCTATTTTTAGAAATAACGAAAACAAAAAATGGTATGCTGCAATTATGAACATTTTAAAAGAAAAGATAGAAAAAGGCACCTATGAGGTAGAAATCATTGATGTGAAACTAAATCCTGAAAAAATACAGACCCTTTTACCAAAGAAAGGATTTTATGAAGCCTATCACATGAATAAAAAAACATGGATTACTATTTTACTAGATGATACACTAAGTGATGAAGAAATTATGAGTTATGTACAAGAAAGCTATGATTTAACAAAAAAGAAAAAATAGAAAGGAAAGAATATGGTTCAAATACTATGGAATAAAAAAGAAAATCAAGCCGTGGCTTTAGACGAAGAAAAAGTAATAGGAATTTGTGAATTTATCGAAGAGAAAGATACTTGGAATATTATCCATACCGAAGTAGACGAGAATTATCGAGGACAAAAAATTGCCAAAAGATTAGTAATGAAAGTGATAGAAGAAGCAAAAAATGAAAAGAAAAAAGTCATTGCCGATTGCTCTTATGCCCAAAAAATTCTAGAGTCATAAAAAAGATAAAAATTTGTCTTTTTTTTCTTGCTTTAAAGTAGACTTTAGGTGTTAAGCTAATGTAAGAAAGGACAAAATATGAAAAAGAGTTGGGGATTAATTATATTATTATATTGCTGTTGTATAGGAATGTTTTTTTCTTTATCATTCCAAGAAAAAGAATTAATAATTAAAGAAAATCATAACTTAGAAAGTGAGGAATTATCCATGGAAACCCAAACACAAATTTCTATCCTTATAAATGGACGTCCATTTGAAGCCTCTCTAGAACAAAACGAAACAACCCAAGCATTTCAAAAACTTCTTCCTTTAAAAATAACAATGAATGAATTAAATGGCAATGAAAAATACCGTTATCTAGAAAGTATGCTACCGTCAAATCCTATAAAAGTCGAAACCATTGAAGCGGGCGATATCATGTTATACGGCGATAATTGCTTAGTTCTCTTTTATGAAGATTTTAAAACATCGTATTCCTATACTAGAATTGGGAAAATAGAAAATGTCGAAGAATTACAAGAAGTAATAGGAACAGGTAGTATTGAAATAGAAATAATAAAATAGTAAAATAAACATAGAAAGTAGGGAGAATATGAGAAAACAAATAAAAACAACAGAAGCCATTTTTCCGATGCCTGTACTTATGATTGCTACATATAATGAAGATGAAACGATTACGTTATGAATGCAGCTTGGGGAATGATGTTAGAAAGAGATATCATTGTTCTAAACTTAACAGAAAGTCATAAAACAGTAAAAAACATCAAAGAAAGAAAATCTTTTACCGTTAGCATCGCCGATGCAAATCATGTGAAAGAAGCCGACTATTTTGGGGTAGTTTCAGCCAATACTATGAAAGACAAATTTGCCAAAAGTGGCCTAACCGCAACCAAATCAGATTTCATCGATGCTCCAATTATTAACGAATTTCCAATTTGCATGGAATGTGAATTTATTGAATATCAAGACAATGAATATGGCTGTGGTGTCGTAGGAAAAATTTGCAATGTAACAGCCGATGAAAGCATTTTAAAAGATGGAAATGTCGATATTTCTTTACTAAACGCGATTGCATTTGACCCTTATACCCATAGATATTATAAAATTGGTGAAAGAGTTGGCGAAGCTTTTAAAGACGGGCTAGATCTTAAATAGGAAAGGAACGAATTTCGTTCTTTTTTTTCTAGTTTATTCATGATAAAATACAACCATAGGAGTTTATGTTATGAAAGAATTACAAAAAGAAAAATGGATAGGCATAGCACTAGGGATTGTTGGCATTGCCGCATCAATATTTATACTTTACATGTCTTTTCCAAAGTTAAGTGATTATATCGAAAAATATTTAAACTATGAACCAGCAGAAGCTGTAGTGATAGAGGAGTATAACGACGGTCAACTACTAATAGAATATGTAGTAAATAATAAGCCTTATCAAGAAGAAATTTCTGATGGTCGAACGAGAATTCCTCGAACAGTAAACATAAAGTATAACCCACAAAATCCTAGTGATATTATTAATTCTCTTGATACTACAATTATCATAATCATTGCTTTTATTTTTACAAGTGCAATACTAGGAATACATTTCTTTTTAAAATCTCTTGGTATAGAAAGAACTGAGAATGTAGAATATATCAATGGAATAAAAGTGACACCAATGAAATTATGGCAACAAATGCTACTATGCTTTATCTTCTTTTTAATTGGGATTGTCATATTATCCTATGCAACAGATGGATTTGAAACGTTCAATTTAAAAACAATAACTTATAAACCTACAACTGCTACAGTAGTAGGGTATGAAGAAAATAAAGCAGGATTAAAAACCGAAGTATTAGAGTTTGTTATAGATGGTCAAACTTACCAATCAACAGGAAACTATTATACATCACAACCTAAAAAACAAAATACAACAGTAGATGTCCGTTATAATCCAAAAAAACCTGAAGAAATCCTTGTAATTGAAAGAGAACCAGATTATCTAGCTTTAGGAGTAGGTCTTCTTTTTAGTGTAGTAGGAATTTATGGCTTTATAGGTAGCCCGATTCAAAAACTTAAGAAGAAAGTCTAAGTGACTTTTTTTTCTTTTCATGAAATAAGTAGCATGATATAATAAAATCATAGAGGAAGTGAAACTATGTGGATTTATATTGTTGTTGCGATTGTAGTGGTAATTCTAATTTATGTATTTATAGTTTACAATAGTTTAATTACCCTAACCAATAAAGTGAAAGAAGCGTTTTCAACGATGGATGTTTATTTGAAAAAAAGATGGGATTTAATTCCTAATTTAGTCGAAACTGTAAAAGGTTATGCAAAACACGAAAAAGAGACATTAGAAAAAGTAATCAGTTTAAGAAATCATATGTATGATACAATGTCAAACGAAGAAAAATTACAAACAAACGAAGAGTTAAACAGTAATATACAAAAAATTATGTTTTTAGCGGAAAATTATCCAGATTTAAAAGCAAGTGAAAATTTTAAGGATTTAAGTAAAGAACTAACACAAGTAGAAAATGATATAGCTAATTCTAGAAAATATTACAACGCAGTTGTTCGTATGTATAACAATAAAGTAGAAATGTTTCCAAGTAACATGATTGCCAAACTCTTTCATTATCGAACTAAAAAAATGCTTGAAATAAAAGAAGAAGAAAAAGAAAATGTAGAAGTGGAGTTATAAGATGAAAAAAGGGTTATTGGGGATAATAGTAATTCTCTCTTGCTTTTTTATAAAACAAGGGAATGCTTTAGTAGATGAATATACACCAAGTATGCAAGAAGAATACAATAATTATGAATATGTTATAGATGCCTATGATGTGAATTTAGAAGTCCAGCAAGACAATACAATAAATGTGAGTGAAACGATAACAGTAAATTTCCGCGAAGCATCTCAAGGTATTTTAAGAAATATTCCTTTAAACGAAAATGAAACCATTTCTAATGTAGAAGTAAACCAAGAATTTACAACAAATGAAAAAGACGGAGAATATCAAATTCAAATTGGTTCTACAGAAAAAGAAGTGACAGGAACAAATACTTATATGATTTCCTATACTTTAGACTTAGGCCAAGACGAATATCTTACTTTTGATGAAATATACTATGATATTATTGGTATAGATTGGGATACAGTCATTGGTAATGTGACCTTTCAAATAGAGATGCCTAAAGAGTTTGATGACACAAATTTAGAATTTTTAGGTGGTAATTATGGATCTACAGAGCAAAAAATCGAATATACAGTAGAAAATACTACGATAAAGGGCTCATATCAAGGAATATTAGAAGAATATGCAGGTATAACAATGTATTTAGAACTACCACAAGGTTACTTTGAAACCCAGTCAGGATCCACTACTCCTAGCAAGCTCTCTAAATATAATGCATATCCATATGTGATTGATGCTTACGATATCCATGTAAAAGTAAATGAAAACAATACATTAGATATTACAGAAACTATCACAGCAAATTTTCAAGAAGAAAGACATGGAATTATTAGACGGATCCCTCTTACCAACTTAGTAGAAAGATTAGATGGTACTAGTGAACAAAACAGAGTACAAATTTCTAATGTAACAGTAGATAACACCTACACAACAACAAAAGAAAATGGATATTATGTAATACAAATAGGAGATGCCTTTAAAACATTTACAGGAAAAGCTACTTATGTCATAAAATACAACTACAATTTAGGAAAAGATAAAACGAGAGATTATGACGAATTATATTTTGACTTAATTGGTGAAGAGTGGGATACAGCCATTGGAAATATCACATTTACTGTCGAAATGCCAAAAGACTTTGATGAAACAAAGCTAGGATTTTCCAGTGGGAGTCATGGAGAATTAGAAAACCAGAATATTACATACCAAGTGGAAAATAACACCATTACTGGTAGCTATGATGGAATATTAGAAGAAAATGAAGGACTTACTATTCGAACAGAATTAGAAGAAGGTTATTTTGTCGGAGCAGAACTAAATTATGGTAGTGATACCTATTTCATGTTAATTGTTCCTATTTTATGTTTAATTATTTCATTCATTTTATGGTTAAAATTTGGTCGCGACAAAAAGGTAATAGAGACCGTTGAATTCTATCCACCAGAAGGATTTAATAGTTTAGAAGTAGGCTATTTGTATAAGGGCAAAGCCGAGAAAAAAGATGTAATATCCCTAATGATTTATCTGGCTAATAAAGGATATATAAAAATTAGTGAAACCGAAGAAACTTCTTTATTTGCTAAGTCAAAAAGTTTTAAAATTACCAAACTAAAAGAATACGATGGCAACGATGCCTCAGAAAGACTATTTTTAACAGGTTTATTTAAAATGAAAAATGAAGTAAGAAAAGAAGACTTAGAAAATAGTTTTTATCTTACAATGAATGAAATTATAAAAAATATATCAGCAAAAGAAAATAAAGAAAAAATATTTGTAAAAAATAGCTTTACTAAACCAATTCTGATATTATTTATGATTTTAACAATGATTGCAACATTAACTGCACCTTCTTTAGAAACCGGTGGCATAAGTACATTAATAACAATCCTCTTTGTATTTGGATTTTATTCTATGTTTTTCTTAATTGGTCTCACGGTCCCAAATATATCATTTACAATCGCATGGAATGTTATTATGTTACTATCTTTCATACCAATAGTCTCATCATTACCGATTTGGAACATCGTATTAAGCGAACCAATCTTTCTTGTTGGCTGCATATTAGGTCTAGTATCATTAATAGGAATTATGGTTTTCTTTAAACTTATGCCAAAAAGAACCGACTATGGTATAGAAATGTTAGGAAAGATTAAGGGATTTAAAAATTTCCTTGAAACCGCAGAAAAAGAAAAATTAGAAGCCCTTGTAATGGAACATCCTACTTACTTCTATGACATCTTACCTTACACATATGTTTTAGGAATTTCTGATAAATGGATTAAAAAATTTGAAACTATTGCGACTGAACCACCAACCTGGTATGACTCTCCAAGCACATTTGATGTAGTAATGTTTTCAAGTTTTATGAATACAACAATGACTTCTGCAGAAAGAGCAATGTCCCAAAGTCCTTCTAGCGGTGGTTCTTCTGGTGGTTCAGGGGGCGGTTCCTCTGGCGGCGGAAGTGGCGGAGGAGGAGGCTCTTCCTGGTAAACAAAAAATATAAAGAAAGAAGAAAAAAATATGACTATTGAAAAAAGAATAAAATTACAAAACAATATCTATTATGTTGTAATTGATGTAGAATATAAAATGAAAAATAATATTCTTAGTCTATGTTTAGCGAATGCTGTGGAAGATTATTATGATGGCGGTGATGTAACAAGACTAATAGAAAAAATGGAAAAAGATTATACAAGCGAAAAAGCAAGTAAGTATCAAAAGAACATAGGATTTTTACAAGACGCATTTTACATCTATGATAGAATTCCTTTCCTAAGTGGTATTAAAAGCATTTACCAAAAAGAAACAGAGACTCTTCCTTATTCGCAAAGTTACATTTCCAAAAAAGAACTAGATAATTTAATCAAACAAAATAACATCAATATGGAAAATCATATCTAAAAGAAAGAAGTAAAACAAATGGACTCAAAAGAAATCTTAAATGATATAAAAAAATTATCAACAGAAGAAAAAAGAAATATTTCTTATGAACAACTAACAGAAATCGTAAACCAAATGACACCCGATGAAATTATAAAACTAAGTAATATTATCGGTTACCCAGTATTCGCTAGAATGTGTATGGGAGAGTTACGTCATAAATTTGTCTTACTCCAAGATGGAGCCGCAGCCATTATCTTAAATGACAAAGGACAAATATTGTTACAAAGAAGGGCTGACAGAGATAAATGGGGAGTTCCAGGAGGCTGTCAAGAATTAGGAGAAAGAATCGAAGAGACAGTCATTCGTGAAATCAAAGAAGAAACAAATTTAGAAGTTCTGGAAAAAGATTTAGAATTAATCGCACTAGTAACCGGACCAAGTAGAAGAAATGATTATCCAAATGGAGATGTAGTGATAAATAATACAGCTCTTTACTGTGTTCGTAATTACACAGGAGAGTTAAAATGGGATGAAGAGTCAAAAGAAATAAAATTCTTTGATATTTCAAATATTCCAGAAAATCAAAACGACCCAGATTTAATTGAAACATATCTGAAATTAAAAAGGAGAAAATCATGAGTAAATTATATTTAATTACCGGTCCGGCCGGAGTTGGAAAAAGTACTGTTTCGAAAGCTATCGCAGAGTCCTTAGAAAAGTCTGTATTACTAGAAGGTGATGAAGTATATCATCATGTAGTAGGTAGTTATGTGTCTCCTTGGAAAGAAGGAAATCACTTAGAAGTTTTCTGGAAAGTTTGCATAAATATAATCAAAACCTATTTAGACTATGGATACGATGTTGTATTTAATTACATCATTATGCCAGAAAATTTAAGCCTATTACAAAATTCTTTTGAAGGAATTGATACAAAATTCATCGTCCTTTTAGTAGATGAAGAAACCATTTTGGCTCGCGATAAAGAAAGAAGAGAAGACTGGCAAATGGGTCCACGGTGTCTAGAACTCCTCCAAGATTTTAAAGAAGCAGAATATCCAAAACAAAATATCCTAGATACGTCAAAACTTTCAGTAGAAGAAACAGTAAAAGAAATTTTAAATCAAAATCAATTTCAACTAAAAAAATAACCAAGAATTAAAAGTTAAAATTCTTGGTTTTATATTCCTCTTTAATAATAAAGTCAATCTCTTCTGGTTCTTCCTTGCACCCATTATAAAGCCATTTTTTAATAATTGCATTCAACCCTGCCTTAAAAAACTCTATATGATAATCCACATATTTATCATTAAAAAATACTTTCGATAGATTTGTGTCATAAAGTAAAACTCCATTAAAATTTTGATCTTTATTTAATTTAAAATAAGTTTGATAAAAAATTTGATTTTCTTTAATATGCCGAAATAATTTTAAAAAGTCATTAGAATTATATTTTGTGTCTCTTTCTTCTTTATAAAGAGAAAAAACTTCCTGTTCTAAATCTAAGGCAACCTTATCTGCTAAATCATAAACATCTAAATAATTTGCATAAAAGGTAGAACGATTAAGATGAGCTTCTTTACAAATTTCTGTAACAGAGATTTCATTTAATTCTTTTGTTTGCAACAATTGAATAAAAACTTTTTCTATTTTTTGCTTCGACTCCCTTTTTCTTTTATTATTCGGTGTATTCATATCTCCTCCATTATTCCAACAAATGTTTAAAAATTGATGATTGTTTCTTTTTTCTAAAAAAATTATACTAAAAACGTATGAAACAAACAAGTGTTGTTTTAGAAAGGAGTAAATATGTCTAAATTAGTAGAAGCAAACAAAAAAATCGAAAAAACTGTAGTCAACGGTTACCAAAAGATTGAAGACACCGTCGTTGGAGGCTATAAAAAGGTAGAAGATACAGTCGTTGGTGGTTATGAAAAAATCGAAAACAAATTTGTAGATACCTTTTTAAGAAAAGAAGATGAAACCATCGAAGAAGCAAAAGAAAGATTAAAAAAAGAACAAGAAGAAAGAAAATAAAAAATGGAGGGAAACAGATGAAAAAAGAAACTTTATTAGAAATCGTTTTAGGAACAATCGGTGGACTTATATTCGCTGTTGGAATGTGCATGTGCTTAATTCCTGAATGGAATTTATTTAATGCTGGAGTAGTCGTAGCAATCATTGGTTTTATTATCTTATTATGTATCATTCCAGTATATCGAACTCATCATCCAAAGAAAACACATGGACCTGTGAACTGGGGCATAGTATTTGCTTGGGTAATTGGCGTCATCGGAGCACTTATCATGGGCTTTGGAATGAGTAGATGCATGGTTGATGGTGTAGAAGCATCCGAAATGTTAATTGGCATCATAGTTGGTGTAATAGGGCTAGTAATATGTGTTCTAGACTACCCAGTTTATTCTTATTTAAAAGAAAAAAATGGAAAGAAGGAATAAAAAACTTCTTTTTTTATGATACAATATTTTTAGGAGTTAATCTTTATGAAAAAAATAATCACAAAAATATTTCATCCTAATAAAATTGTTGGATTTCTTCTGTGTTTTATTAGTGTAATCCTATTAATTTATGTTTTTAGCATGCACTTAGAAGACACCCCATTAGCATACTTCTCATATTTATTATCTACTTATGCTTTAATTATTTTTTGCATATGGTTTTTTAAAGCGTGCCAATTTAGCAATGATTTTCTGAAAAAAAGCAAACATTATCAATGGTTTCAACAAAATCATAGTAGAATTTCCAAGCTATCATTAATTTTTTCTTCTATTATAAATTTAGGATTTGGATTATTAAAATGTTTTACCGGAATTTATTATCAATCTGCTTGGTTTATAACCTTTGGAGTCTATTACCTTTTATTATGGTTTATGAAACTATCATTAATAAAAAGCGCTCATAAAAATGACTTTGGAAAAAATCTTATAAAAGAATATCAGAAACTAAAACAAATAGGGATTGTTCTTTTATTCTTAGACATTGTATTAGCAGGAATGATAATTTTAATTATCCATCAAAAAGAAGAAGTTTCTTACCCAGGATATTTAATTTATTTAGTGGCCTTATATGACTTTTATCTAGTAATTGCTGGAATTGTGAATGTTATCAAATATAAAAACACGCAAAGCCCAGTACTATCTGCTAGTAAATTTATCAATCTGACTGCTGCGATGATTGCTATGATTTCTTTAGAAGTCGCAATGATAAGTCAATTTGGCGATGGCGATGCAATATTTCGTACAATAATGGCAGCTATATCTGGCTTTGCTGTAACAATAATTAATTCTATCATGGCAATTTATATGATAGGAAAATCACAGAGGCACTTAACAGCAATAAAAAAGAAATAGATAATCCTATTTCCTATCTGCATTGTTATCAGATGACTCTTTTAAATGGCTGATTTCTTCTTCTGATAAACCGGTTGCTTTTACAATTTTATCGATGTCAATCTCTAAATCTAGCATGTTTTTAGCTATTTCTATGCTACGTTGATGTTCGCCTTCAAGTTTACCAGTGTTATAAAAGTCCTGTTTCTCTGCTTCATGCATCTCTTCAATGTTGTAATAGTTAATAAATCTTGTGTTTTTGGATAATTCTTCTGCTTTTTTAGCAAATGCCATGACATCACCATCCTTATACTTTTCTTTTAAGTTAGAAATTGTATCTGGCTTATTCCCCATAAATTCCATGAATTTCCTAACTCTTTCACTTATAGTATACTGAGGATTGTCAAAGTTTTCAAGAACAAGATGAAAGGATGTATATAAACCATGTTCAATATGTCCTTCTTCATCGGTAGGTTTAAAAGTAAGAATAGGTCTTTTGGTATGATAATG
>DVGF01000007.1 GCA_018712835.1 Candidatus Ventrenecus stercoripullorum | reverse complement strand
AGTCAAAAAATTTAATGGTCATGATCCATGGTGGAGGAATGGATCACCACGAAAAAGGTTTTTATCCAACGTTTGATGAAAATGGCAAACCAGTGAAAAAAATGATAAACGGTAAAATGAAAACCGTATTAACAAAGCAACATATTGGAAACTATGACCGTATGGTTGGAGAATTAGAAACGATAGGAGCAGACACTCTAATTGTTCGTGTAGACTTAAGAAATCACGGCGAAAGCCTGCTACCAAACGGTGAAATGGATAAGAGAGACTCAAGTGTTCTACGTCTTGCTGGCGATATACTAGATTTAATCCATCAAATAGAAGAAGAAAGAGAAATAGAAAACATTGATTTAGTAGGAACTTGCATTGGTGGTTTAATAGCCGAATGTATTGCAACAGGTACAACTACATGCAATCACGAAGATACAGTAGAAAAAATTCGTTCTTTATTCTTAAATTGTCCTTTGTCATTCCAAGCACTAACATCTACCGATCCAACAGATACATTCAATTATCATAAAAATAAAGAAATATTAACTGGCAAACAATTTACTAAAATGAAAGGAACGTTTGAAGGAAAAGAAACTTTTTTAGAAGGACTAGAACATTTAAACATGCCAGAATTAGTAGCTAGTGTTCCAAATTTAAAAATATTTTATCTTTTTGGAGCAGATGACAGACTTTTAAAACAAGAAAAAAGCACTGCGATTCTAAAGAAAATGCTAAAAGTAAATCCAAATATTGAATATTATAAAATGACTCAAGAAAACGGCCATGGATATCCAGACCATTGTCTTTGGTCACCACAATGTAGTGACCTTATGTTAAGAATTTTCATGGATTTTTATGATAGACAGCTAACTTCTAAAAGACATTTATAAAATTTCACTATTTTTCTTGCAAAAACCACATATATTTCATATAATATTTTTGAAAGCGAAGAAAAAAGAGTAGTAATAATGTATCTTTTTTGAAAGAGAGATAAGGGTTGGTGGAACTTATCAAAAAGAACTTATGAACTTGCTTTTGGATGCTAATAGGAGATGCTCCTTTATCAAAGAATGAGAAAAGAAAAGGATGGTACCGTCTTCAATGACTCCTTGTGTACTGTCCTTTTTTTATAGAAAGAAGGTACTATGAGCACAGAAGATATTATGTTAAATTTACTGATTTTTCTAGTAGGATTTCTAATTATATTCATTATTATCTATGTCCTGTACACTAGAAAATTAAAATCAAAGAAAAAGAAAAAAGATATTACAGAAATACGTTATTTAGTAACAAAATTTCACTTAGATGAAGCAAAATTACCAAAAAGAAAAATGATTTTATGGATTAGCATAGCCAATGCATTTATCATATCCTTTGTCTGGACATTTATTACCATGTTAGATATCTCATTCATGTGGCAAATTCTAATCGCGTTTGTCATGGTCTTTGCTCTCATTTATTCTATTTATGAAATATATGGAAGACACTTAGTAAAAAAAGGTTATCAAAAGAAAGGAAAGAATTAATATGGATTTTAAAAAGATTGAAAAAAAATGGCAAAATTATTGGGAAGAACATCGCACATTTCAAGCAAAAAATAATGACACTGCAAAAGCTCCTTACTATTTATTGGTAGAATTTCCATATCCAAGTGGAGCTGGCTTACATGTAGGACACGTCAGAAGTTATACTGCACTAGATGCTATGGCAAGAATGAAAAGAATGCAAGGATACAATGTATTATTTCCAATGGGATGGGATGCTTTTGGTGCTCCAGCAGAACAATATGCTATCAAAAATCATATTCATCCAAAAGATGCAGTAAAAGAAAATATTCAGACATTTAAAAGACAAATGAAAACATTAGGATTTTCTTTTGATTGGGATAGAGAGTTTTCTACGACAGACCCAGAATATTACAAATGGACTCAATGGCAATTCTTACAATTTTATAAACATGGTATGGCATATAAAGCGACAATCCCTGTAAACTGGTGTCCAGAATGTAAAACTGTATTATCGAATGAAGATGCAGCAGGTGGAGTTTGCGAAAGATGCGGTACGGAAGTAGTTCAAAAAGAAAAGTCTCAATGGATGCTAAAGATGGCAAGCTATGCAGAAGATTTATTAAAAGGACTAGATGATACACATTTTGCAGATAAAGTAAAATTAGGGCAAATCAATTGGATTGGTAAATCTACTGGCGTAGAAATGGATGTGGATATTGTTGGTGGAGGAAAATTTTCTGTATTTACCACTTGTATAGAAACCGTTTATGGAATTACATTCTTTGTCATCGCACCAGATGGCAAACTAATCAAAGAATTAATGCCACGAGTAGAAAATAAAGAAGAAGTAGAAAACTATATCAAAGAAACTGCCAAAAAATCATCGTTAGCAAGAACGGATTTAAATAAAGATAAAACGGGTTGTATTGTGAAAGGAATTAAGGCAATCAATCCAATCAATGGTAAAGAAGTTCCTGTATTTTTAGGAGATTTTGTATTAGGTGATTATGGAACAGGAGCTGTTATGGCTGTTCCGAATCATGACCAAAGAGACTTTGAATATGCAAAAGCTCACAATTTAGATATGGTCGAAGTAATTTCAGGTGGTGATACCACTAATCATGCTTTTGAAAAACAGGATTATTTGGGGGTAGGCTGCAAATTAGTAAACAGCGAAGAATTTACCGGATTAACAGTAGAAGAAGCCAAAGAAAAAATTACAGATAAACTAGTAGAAAAAGGAATTGCCAGAAGAGTAAACAACTATAAAATGCGTGACTGGATTTTCTCAAGACAAAGATTTTGGGGAGAACCAATTCCAATGGTACATTGTGATAAATGTGGATGGGTGCCAATGAATGAAAGCGATTTACCATTATTGCTTCCAGACGTTGCGGAATATGAACCAACAGATAATGGAGAAAGTCCACTTGCAAAGATTACCGACTGGGTAAATACAACTTGTCCAAAATGCGGTGCTCCTGCGAAACGTGAAACGGATACGATGCCAAACTGGGCAGGTTCAAGCTGGTATTTCTTAAGATTTATGGATCCTCATAATAACCATGAATTTGCAAGCATGGATGCCATGAAATATTGGGGAAAAGTAAACTGGTATAATGGTGGAATGGAACATACTGCAAGACATTTATTATATGCAAGGTTCTGGGTTCAATTTTTATATAATATTGGGTTAGTTCCAAATAAAGAAATGATTGATATTCGTGTAAGTCACGGAATGATTTTAGGCGAAAATAATGAAAAAATGAGTAAGTCAAAAGGAAATGTAATTAATCCGGATGATATTGTAGCGGAATATGGTGCGGATACTTTAAGAGTTTATGAAATGTTCATGGGCGATTATCAACAAGATGTAGCGTGGAGTGTAGACTCTTTAAAAGGTTGCCATCGTTTTATCAATCGAATTATAAAAATCGGAACAAAATTAAATGATAAAAAAGGCTATCAAAATGAAGTATTAGCAAATAAAACAATCAAAAAAGTAAGTGAAGATTTATTATCATTAAAATATAATACAGCAGTTGCGGCTTTAATGATTATGCTAAATGAATATGAAAGCTATAAAGATGGAATAACAAAAGAAGAATATAAATTACTATTAACTTTGTTAAATCCAATTGCCCCACATATTACTGAGGAATTAAATGAACAATATGATTTAGGTAATCCTATTTGTGAAAGTACTTGGCCAGAATATGATGAAGAAAAAACAAAAGATGAATCAAAAACCATTGGTATTCAAGTAAATGGAAAATTACGTGGAGAAATAACCGCTACAGAAAGTGATACAGAAGACTCAGTAAAAGAAAAAGTGCTAGCACAAGAAAACATAAAAAAATATACTGATGAAAAAGAAATCGTAAAATTTATTTACATTCCAAACAAAATTGTTAGTATTATAGTAAAATAATTGCACTAGAAAAAAGTGCAATTTTTCTAACAAAAAAGAAAGGATGGCAGAACATGAAAAAAGATGTAGCACTCACATTGCTAAAACAAATGAAAGATGCCAATTTAAAAGAAGAAGAGATAGAGTATTTCACGAAGTTTTCAGAAGATGTATTAGAACTTCTATCAAAAATAAATAACGAATATTGGATGAGAATCATGAATATATTAGAAGATTATTCCCATAAAGAACAATTAGAACTTCTATCCATTTTAAAAGAAACAAAGTACTTAAAAGATATGCTAGATTATCTAGAATTCATGACCCAAGAAGACTTTCATTTTACTTTGGCTGGAGCAAAAACAATTAAAAATTCCGAGCATAGATTTCTAGCTAAATATGTGGGAGAATTATTAACAAATGAATTTGCATTAGAATATGGTATTGCTCTAAAAGGACTAAAAATACTAGAAAATTCCAAATATGATTTCAATATGATGTACGTATGTGAAATATTAACAGATCCAATTGCCTTGGAACATAAAGTAGCCTTAGAAGGAGCCAAAATAATCAATGAAGCAACAGTATACTGGATGGCAAAAGATATACGATATATATTAGTAGTAGAAGAACTTCTAGAATGTGGATTATCTTTAGAAGCAGCAAGAATACTTTGCAAATCAAAACAATCTTTTCATAGTGATTATGCAGGTCGAGTACTGATTGACCCCGACACGCTAAAATTTAAAATATCATTAGAAGGTGCAAAAATTATTAATGAGTCAAAACAAAAATTTAATGCATACTATGCATGGGAAGTATTAACGAATACAACACTTTTAGAACATAAAATTGCCCTAGAAGGAGCAAAGATCATGAATGAGTCAAAGACAGAGTTTAATGCCTCTTTAGCAAGCAGTTTGTTAATGAACAAAGAATTAATAAGGGAAGGCACTGCAATCAAATGGGCTAAATTTGCAAATACAATAACAGAAGGTAGAAATAAAAAGAAAATATTGAACAGTTTGTTAGAAGAGTCTATACAAGAAGTAATTAATATGTTAATACAAATAAAGAAACAACAGGAAAAAAAGAAAAAGCAACTCTTAAAAAAAGAATTAGATTATCTTACAAGATTAATGTTAACAGTAGAATTATCATCAGAAGAAGACATTGATTTCCTAAAACTAATAAAAGAAAAACCTCATAAATAAAAAAGTTCATTCTATTACGAATGAATTTTTTCTTGTGTCTCTTTCTTTGGTTCCATATTTTCTAAAGCATACTCACAAGCTTGAATGACAAACCTAGAAAAAGTAAGTTCCGTTCCTTCTAAAGTTTTTTCTATTTCTTTAATAAGCGGTAAAGGAAACCTTATCGTTTTATTTTCACTTTCTTTTTTCTCTGTATTTAATCGAAACCCAATCTTTTCCATAGCAATAATTCCTTTCTTATAACTATTGTATGTTAAAAATAGCATGACGTTATGCAATGCAAAATGTATTGCTAAAATGATATAATAAATAAAACAAAGATAGACATAATAGTTGTGAGGAGTGATTTGCATGTCAAAAAAGAAAACGATGTGGTTAATTGTTATATTAGTAGCCATATGCTTAGTAATAGGAGTTAGTTATGCATTGTGAAGAGTAACACTATCTCAAACAGATACAAACAGAATAACAGCAGATTGTTTTGAAATAACATCAACAAATGAAAAAATATGATTTCTTTAGAAAACGCATTCCCATTATATGATGAAGAAGGAATGAAATTAACACCATATACCTTTACAATTCAAAACAAATGTGCGTCATACGCATCATATAATATAAATCTAGAACTATTAGATACAGTAACAGAAGATAATAGACTAGACCCTCAATACCTAAAAGTAGTCTTAAATGAGAATACGCCAACGATATTAAGTAGTAATTCTAGCGTAGAACCAACCCTATCCAATGCTTATGCTTCATATGAACTAACAACCGGATATCTAGAACAAAACGAAGAAAAAACATACAATCTAAGATTATGGTTAGACGAAAACGTCACATTACAAGATCCAGTAGTAGGAAAAAGTATCATAGCAAAAATCACAGTGACAGCAAACTACATAGACCACATTCCAACTGATTATGATAAGTGTGTGAGTGAATATGGAGAAGACTCTATTCAATGTAGTATTTTAAGCCAACTTGATACAAGTGAGTCCTGCCCAACGGTCAATGAGGATGGTACGGTTAATGTAACAAGTGCAGAGTCTTCAGCAGGTCTTTTATGTAGTGCCCCAGACGATTATGGGACTAGCTATTATTATAGAGGAAATGTTCTTAATAATTATGTATCTTTTGCTGGATACTACTGGAGAATAGTAAGAATTAATGGTGACGGTTCTATTCGTATTGTTTATGATGGAACAAGTACTCACGCGAATGGAGAAGCTAGCGAGGATCGGCAAATTGTTGCAGATGTTTACAACTCATCATATAATGATAATGCTTATATAGGCTATATGTTTGGAGCAACAGGAGCAAGTACTTACGACGAAACTCATGCCAATACCAATGATAGTACTATTAAAGGAGTTATAGATAATTGGTATAAAACAAATATTTATGATACAGGTTATAGCAATTATGTAAATGATACCTTATTCTGCGATGACCGAAGTTTTTCTTCTGTGAATACCGGAACAGGAGCAGGTGTTAATACGACATATTATCGATGGTATAATTCGGAAATTAAGACTTTAAACTGTGGTCAACAAAATGATCGATTTACTGTAGATGATGAGAGTATTGGTAATGGAGATTTGACTTATCCGGTTGCTTTGTTAACGGCTGATGAAGTTTATTTGGCAGGTGGTTATAGCGCAAGTAATTCAGGCTATTATTTATATACTGGAAATGATTTTTGGTTAATTTCTCCAAGTAATTTCAATCGTTATTATGCACGAGTACGTTATGTGACTGAAACAGGTTTTGCTAATAATTACACTTCTGTCAATAGTGAAAATGGCATCCGTCCCGTCATTAACCTTAAACCAAATAGCCTAAAATCAGGCGATGGTACAGCTCTAAATCCTTATTTATTATCAGGGAATTAGAATTATCAGGGGAATTTTGAATCAAGCCTTTGTTTAAGGGCTTTTTTTTGCTATTTTCCCCGATAACGTCTATAGATTTAAAAGCTGGCTTAGTAAATCTTTGTCATCAT
>DVGF01000029.1 GCA_018712835.1 Candidatus Ventrenecus stercoripullorum | reverse complement strand
TTTTGACTCTAAATTTCCTTCTAAAGTATAGCGAAGTGGAAATTCATTTTTTGTTCCTCTTTGAACAATTTTTTTGTACATTTTATTTCTTCTTTCTATTTTTCTATTTTAATATGTAGTTCTTTTAGTTGGTCATCACTTACTTTGTTAGGGCATTCGCTCATTAAATCACTTGCACTAGCTGTTTTTGGGAAAGCTATTACATCACGGATGTTTTCTGTATTTGTTAAAAGCATGGTTAATCTATCTAGTCCTAAAGCAAGGCCTCCATGAGGAGGGGTTCCATATTTTAAGGCTCTTACAAAGAAGCCAAATTTTTGTTCAATATCATCACTTGTGAGTTCTAATGCTTCAAACATTTTTTCTTGGACTTTTGCATCATGAATACGAATAGAACCTCCACCTGCTTCATAGCCGTTGATTACTATGTCATATGCTTTGGAATAGCAATGGCTTTTATTGGTTAGAAGCTTTTCGATATCCTCGTCTTTTGGTGCAGTAAATGGATGATGACAGGCAACAAACCTTCCTTCTTCTTCGGAGTACTCAAATGTTGGAAAATCTGTGACCCATAATAGTTTGTAGTCATCTTCTTTTATTAATCCTAGGTCTTTTGCTAGTTTACAACGTAGGGCTCCAAGGGAAGTTTTTACCATGTTGTAGTCTCCTACTACTAAAAATACTAAATCATTTTCTTCTAAATGTAGGATATCTACTATGTTTTCTTTTTCTTCTTTTGTTAGTAATTTGGCAATGCTACCGGTAAGTTCTGCTTCTTTTTTTAAGTAAATTAAACCAGTTGCTTTGTATGTCTTCACAAAATCTGTACACTTATCAATTTCTTTTCTAGAATATTTGTCAGCTGCATCTTTGACGACAATCCCGTTGATAATACCATTTTTTTCTAAAGCATCTTTGATAAAGGCTATTTCGGTACTTTTGAAGGCTTCTGTCACATCTTTAATCGCCATATCAAATCTTAGGTCTGGTTTATCGCTTCCATAGTTTTTTATCGCATCATCATATTTCATTCTTTGAAGTGGAAGAGAAATCTCCACTCCTTTTACTTCTTTAAACACATGGGCGATTAGTTTTTCTGTAAGTCCCATTACATCGTCTTCTGTTACAAAGCTCATTTCGATATCGACTTGAGTAAATTCTGGTTGACGGTCGGCTCTTAAGTCTTCATCACGAAAGCACTTTGCTATTTGGAAATACTTTTCAATTCCTCCAACCATTAGTAATTGTTTAAATATTTGAGGACTTTGTGGTAATGCATAGAACGTACCTTTATTTACTCTAGATGGCACTAGGTAGTCTCTTGCTCCTTCTGGTGTTGATTTACAAAGAATTGGTGTTTCTATTTCTAGGAAATCTTCCCCGTTTAAAAAGTTTCTAATTGCTAACATAATTTTATGTCTTGTTTCTAGTTTTTCTTTAATCTCTCCTCTTCGAATATCTAAATAACGGTATTTTAGTCTCGTATCTTCTAGGGCATTCGTGTTATCTGTAATTTGAAATGGTGGCTCTAAAGCTTCATTTAATAGAGTTAACTCCGTCACTTCTACTTCGATTTCTCCTGTAGCCATTTTCTCATTTTTACTTTCTCTTTCTACGACAGTACCACTCACGGTGATGACATATTCATTTTTTAGGGTTTCTGCTAGTTCATAGTATTTATTTTCTGGACGAATGACTAGTTGGACTATGCCACTTCTATCTCTAAGATCTATAAATATTAATCCTCCTAAATTTCTTTTTTTACTCACCCAACCATAAAGGGTTACAACCTCTCCAACATTTTTGATATTTAATTTATTGTTCCATATTGTTTTCATTTTTCTCCTCCTAATAAAAAAAGATTCTAATCGTAAGGACGAGAATTCCCGCGGTGCCACCTTACTTCATAGAACCTATGCTCTTTTTCTTTTAACGCAAGAAATACGATTATTTTCCTAATTGGTGTCTTTCTTTTTTCGTTGTTCTTTGTTTTCACCAGCCACAAAGTCTCTTTTTAACAACCTAAAAAATACTCTTCCAATCAAATATTGATAAACTTATTATAACCTTTTTCTTAAAATTTGCAAGTATAATTGCATTTGTATTGACTGATTATAATCTTTGATATTGTCAACTCATTCCGTCAAAAAAAGCGATTTTTGACGGAATGAAATCAAATAACTGACAATTTGTCATGTATTTCAAAAATCCCGTCAAAAATTGTTTTTTTGACGAGATCATATATTTAAAATGCATCTTACTTTATGGAACCTATGTCTTTCCGCATTAATTTTTTAGAAAAATCTAGTCTTCTTTTTTAGTTCTGTTTAGTGACATATCTAAAGTATCTTCGTTTTGGTTTAGTTTTGCAAGTAATAATTCAGTAATTTCTGTTTCATTTTCTGTATTTTTTAACGTTTCTACTTGGCGAAGAAATTGGTCTTGTCTTGCCAGTAGAAATTTTCTTTGTAATTTGTCTTTGTCTACTTTTTTCATAAACATTCCTAGAATAGCGTATTTTGTTTGACCTACTCTTGAAAAGATAATTCTTGTTTTAAAGTTTTTCACTTCTAGTACTTTGGAAATATCTGTTAGATTTTTTCTGTTTTTAAAACGATTATTTTTAATTGATAGCAATAATTCTAAAAAGGAAGCATAATACTCTTTTGGAATATCATCTAAATCTTTTAATGCATAATAATTTCCTATATCGCTTTTTAAATACACTAATTCATTTTCTTGTGGTTCTTCTATTTCTGGTACTATCACTACTTCTTCTAATGGTAGTATTTCTCTTTCTTTTTCTAATAATGTATTTACTTGGTTTAGAAGACATCTTATTTCATCTTCTGTTCTATGAATTCTTTTTAAAGCTTCTGTAAATTTTTCAATATTTTCTGGAATGTTTATAATTTCACCGTTTTTATAGTATTTTTTTAAGTATGATAAGGCTTCTAGTTCTTCTTTACTCATAGAGGTCTTTGGAATAGTCTTTTCTTTCTCTTTTTTAAATAGATTGATATAAGCAACAGTATTGTTATCCATGACAACATTTACGATATCCATTAAAAAATTCATTGGTAGTTTTTCTAACTGTTCTAATGAAACAGAGATATATTTTTTTGGTTCTTGTTTTAAAGCTTGAATGATTTCTAATAGCTTTTCATGTAAAAATTTTTGGCTTCTTTGTACGGAAGCTTCTTGGGATAAGCTTTGTAGTACTGGGTCAAACTTTTCTTTTACTTGGTATTGCATATCTTCTACACATTTATTTTCTAATGTACCACTTATTTTTGTTTCCTTTAAAATTTTATAAAGAATAATAAAACTCATGAATTCTCGATCACGTTCTATTTCTAAAGATAGGTAGTTAAATATTTCTAAATGATCGACAAGAGCCTTTTGGGTTTCTAAATTTAATGTTATAAAAATCATGATACTTTTAATGGCTTCCGGAGAGATAGTCAATAATTGGTTTTTCACGGTTAATGTTTTTTCCTGTTGGTATAGTTTAGGAAGTAATGGAATTAGTGCTTCTTGTTCTTGAGGCCAAAGTGAAAAAAAGCCACCTATAAATTCTATGCAATCTCTATTTAACCATGCCGAAATATGTTTAATCAAATAATCCATATAGAATGGTCTTTTTTCAGGCATATCGATCATACAAAGTGCTTCCATTAGTTCTTTTTCATCGGCAGAGAAAGATAAAATTCCGGCTTTCACTCTATTTATAAATTCATACTTTTCGATTGCACTGGTATCTTGTTGTTCTAAAAAGAAATTAATCTCTTCTTCTAATTTTTCTAGTTCGTAATCATCTACTTGAGCAACAGGCATTTTTTTATCTTTTAGCTCATTTTTATATTTATATGCATTTTCTTGAAGTACTCTTCTGATAATTTTCTTTTGTTCTTCGATACTTTTTCCTGTTAATTCAAGGTTTAAGCCTTCTTTTGTTACCCATGGTTTACTTATCATAATAAAACCCCCTTTTTGTAGGAGGTATTATATCATATTTTCTAAAAATGTCAAATTTCTGAGACGTATTCCATGAGACGCATGAACATTTTGATGAATTTAGAGTCTAAACCGCGACTTTTTAGTTTTTTGATTTGAATTCTTTTTTTCTTCACGTCTAATTCTGGATTAAAGATAATTTCTGATAGTAAATTTTTTAAGTTTGTTTTAATTTGTAAATCGCTGATGATAGAGTCAATGTCTTCGTTAATCAGTCTTACCGCGTCAATTTCGATGTCTTTTCCTTTACAGTTGATAGATAATTGACTAGTTGTTTTTACGTGGCTTACTTCCACTACAAAGTCTGTATCTTCCACGTAGCTATTAGACTGATATACTTCTTTATCTAGGTAGACAATGACTTCATCGGCTTTTCTTGTATTTCTAAATCTTATTTTGTAATCTCTGTAATCTGGAATAATGCCACTTTTTCCTTCTAGGGGTCTTATGATAACCGTATAGTTGTTTTTTAAGTAGTTATAGTCAACTGCTGATTTTATAAAGAAGCCATCTTTGTATAGACTCGATACTCCATCGTCTTCGTATAATTCATAGATGTTACTTTTGCCTGGGAAAATATGAATTTCCATGCTCTTTGGTGGATCTGTAATATTTCTGTTTTCTTCTAATACTGCAAGAGGAATGATAGATCCTGATTTAGCAAAGACTGGATAGTCTTCATCTTTAAAGAAGGCAACATATCGTTTGTTTCCTAAGAATTTTTTACCGGTTTTGAAATCGTACCAGACACCTTCTGGCAAGAAGATTCTTTCGACGGTTCTGTTCATTAAGGTATCTTTTTTATTGGTAATCGGGGCTACTAGAAGCTCAGTACCAAAGCGATACTCATTTTTATATAGGGGTTCGTCATAGACCTCTGGATTTGCATAATACAAGGGTTGGATCATCGGTAAACCAGCACTGGAATACTTGTAAGCTTCGGTATATAAGTATGGAATTAGGCGATGGCGAAGGCTACAATAATCTTCAACAATTTTTAGTGTTTTTACATCCCATTTCCAAGGTTCTCTTTTATAGTATTTTCCACCTTCTGACGCAAATCTAAAAATTGGACTAAAGCAGGCAAGTTCTACGTAACGAACATAAAGGTCAGCATCTTCTATTCCACCCATGTATCCACCAATATCATGACTCCACCAGCAAAGGCCTTTATTTGAAGCCATGGAATTAAAGTATGGCAATACTTTTATGGTATCCCAAGATACTAAGGTTTTGCCACTGTAAAGGGCTGGGTAACGATGGGAGGCTACCATACCATTTTTGGCAAGTAATAGGCCTCTTTTATAACGTGTTTTTTCTTCGTTGACAAAGTGATAATGAGCAAGAACTCTTTCGGTATATGGTTCTTTCGCGTTTTGGTAATTAATCCAGAAGAAATCTACTCCTTTTTCTTCTAAAGGGTCAATTAGATATTTAAAGTATAGATTTAATATATTTCTGTCAAATGCATTGAATGGAATCACATTTTTATCTTGCATTCCTAGGGATGCAGCAATTTGTTCATAGTTATCCTCATGAGGCATGATACCTTCTGATGGGTCTATCATCACTCCTAATTTTACGCCTCTTTCATGAAGAAACTTAATAAAATAAGAAGGGTCTGAGAAAAGATTACGATTGAACGTAAATCCTGTATGATATTTTTTTAAGTCATTTGCATCTTTTAAATGCCAAAACTCATCTAATAGTAAGACAGAGATTGGTATTTTGTATTTATTAAAGTTGATTAAAAGGTCACTGATATCTTGGAAATTATAGATTTCATTTTTATTCCACCATATTCCTAGAGCATATCTTGGAAGAAGTGGTGGGTAACCAGTTAACATGAAGTAATCTCTTAGGCAAAGGCCAAAGTCTCGGCGATACATAAATACATAGGTATCAATTCTTGGTGTTTGGTTTGGTACGAGAAAGCCATCGGTATTTAAAATCATCGAGTCGCTGTCACTAAAGGAAACAAAGCCATCAACTGAATAAAGTCCCTTTTGGTAGCTTGGCTTGGTAAGGTCGATACCAGCACCAGAGGTATTAAAGTTTCGGGCTTCGGTTCTTTTCATGTACCAAGATTTATCCGTATTTAGTAAGACGATTTCTAGATTGAGTCCTTCAAATGGTTTTTCTTTTTGGTATTTTAACATGAAGTAACTTGTTGTAATTTCTAAGTATTTATCGTCTTGTGATACTTTGAAATCTGGAACTGGGAAATTTCTATTGATTACTTGTTCTGTTAAGTCATCAAAAAACACGCCATTTTTGTTAAATTCTAGACGAACTAACCGTTCTGTTAAAATGGTAATACGATATAAATTTCCTTGAAATACTGCTTCTTTTTTGCTCTTTGCATTTTCATAATTTGGTTTAAAATGAGCCTCCATTGGATTCATCACGCCACCCCTATCTAACTAGTAATATTATACCATGTCTTTTCTTGATAAGTAAATCATTCCTTTTATTTTTATCTATTCATAAGTAAAAGAACTGCGATAGCAATTCCTAACAGAAATGTTAGGACTATTACAATGCTTCCTTTTAAGTAACCATCTTGTTTTAATACGCGTGTCGGATCTGTTTTATCACGACCACTGCCGGCTAAACTATTTTTAAATAAGTTATTTAATTCTTCTAATTTTAGCTGTAACATTTGAGGATTGTCTCGCCATTTATCTTCTAATTTTTCTTTTAAGTCTCTTAACACTACTTGTTTTTCTTTTATCTTTTGGTATTGTGTTAGTAACATGCTTGCTTCTTCTTTGGAAGAGATGATACTTTCTAAAATAAATGCTTCGATATATGGCCAATCGTTTTCTTTTAAGTAAGTTTCTTTGTAAATTGTATAGTAATTGATACCATTAGGATATTCTTCACTTCTGGTTGAAATTTGTGTGTATTCTAAAATTGCTTGATAGTTATAAAGAAATATGACTTTATTTACGGATAGTGTTGTAGACAGTAAAGAAAGTATGGTTTTAGCATATTCTCTATTTGCTTCTAGCTCTTCTTTTGGTAGGTATTCAAGGTTATGTTTCATAGAAAAGTTTTCGGCATAAACATCGGCGATGCCTTCTTTTAAGAATATAGCAAATTCTCTATCAAACACCTCTTCTCTTCCTCTTTGGGCGGTTGGAAGAAATTGCTCGAACAGGAAAGGAATTAATTCTCTTTTTCGAAACAGTTCTAAGTTATCCATAGGCACTGGCACATATAAAACTTTTTCGTCCTCTGTTTCGGTAAAAGAAATTCCCCCTTCTTGGGCATAAGAAAACAGACGTAGTTCATTATTCAAGCCTAAGTCATCTCTTTAGTCAAAGTAAATTTGTTTTAATATATTCTGGATGTAAGTTTTTAATTCTTCCATAGAAATCCTACTTTCTAGAAAATTATATCTTATTTTTCAAAAAAATACTAGTCGTGATATAATGGGTCATGGTGGTGTTTATGTTTTTATATTCTTTAGATAATAAACGTTATCATACTTTAAATTATTTTTATAAGCAGAAATTTGGCAAAAAAGTGTTTAAAGTAAGTCTTAATATGGGTCTTAGTTGTCCTAATAAGGTAAATGGAAGTGGATGTATTTTTTGTTCTAATTCTAGTGGTGACTTTGCTGGTAATCCTTATGATGATATTGCAACTCAGTTTGAAACTATTAAATCCATGATGGAGAAGAAATGGCCAGATGCTTATTACATTGGATATTTTCAAGCAGGAACAAATACTTATGCCCCTTTAGAGGTTTTAAAGAAAAACTATGAAGAAGTTTTAAGACAGCCAAATGTCGTAGGGCTTTCTATCGCGACTAGAAGTGATGCGATTTCTTTAGAGGTCATGGATTATTTAGAAGAGTTAAATCAAAGAACTTTTTTAACGATTGAACTTGGACTCCAATCTATTCATGAGGATACTTTAAAATTTATTCGAAGAGGTCACTCCTTAGAAAATTTTACGGAGTGTGTGAAGGAACTAAAAAGAAGAGGAATTTCTGTCGTTGTCCATATTATTAATGGGTTACCTAACGAAACAAAGGAAGATATGATTGAAACGGTCAAGTATTTAAATGATTTGCATATTGATGGAATAAAAATTCATATGCTTCATATTTTAAAAGATACACCTCTTGCAAAATATTATGAACTGCATCCATTTCACGTTTTAACAAAAGAGGAATATATTGATATTGTTGTGACACAGCTTACTTATTTAGACCCTAAAATCGTCATTCATAGAATTACAGGAGACCCAAAAAAAGAGGATTTGATTGCTCCAGAGTGGCTTTTAAAGAAATTTTGTGTATTAAATGATATTGATAAAGAAATGAAAAAAAGAGACGTTACCCAAGGGTGTCGGCTATAATTGTAGCTGACTTTTTTTGCAAGTGTATTTGCAAAACTTTTATTTTTTTGATTTTTTGCAAGTGTATTTGCAAAACTTTTGTTTTTTTCTTTTTTTTGCAAATTGATTTTTATATTAAAAAAGAGAAATGTTATGCAAGGGTCCCATCTATCAGTTCTATTTTTGTGATTTTAAAACCCTTTAACATGATTTCTCTTGCTGTTTCTTCGCCAACTTTTTCTTCTAAAACTTCTTCATAATTTGTTTTAAATATCTCTACTGCTCTCTTTATATTTGTACTTCTTAAATAATCACAGTAATCGTCAGTACAAATTTTTTTAATATTTTTCAAATTGTTTTCTTCAATATACTTTAATAGTTCATTACTATTTAAATTTAATGCTTCATTTGTTAGACCATATGTTGGTTTAATTGACACGATTACTAACGCTAACATAATAATTCCTAAACAAAAGATATACTTCTTCATACTACTCACCTAATTGTAGTATGTTTTCTTTTTTATAAAATATGTAATATTTCTTAACTTAGTTGAATATTCATAATTTCTTGTTGGATCATCTATAGTATAGTGGTGTTTGTGATATTATCAAGTATTAAGTGATATGAAATTTCTTTCAAAATTAGTTTTATCATTTTCATTTTTATTTTTCAATACTATTCGGTAATTTGTTGATATTTCGTTCGGTAATTTGTAGAGTTTTTATTCGGTAATTTGTGGATTTTTCCATAAGAAAAGCTAACTTCCTTTTCCGTCAGGATTTTGTTAGCTTTTTCACCATATTTCTTTGATTTCGTAATTTTCTTTTTCTAAATTTTCTTTTTGAAATTTAAAGTTTTTATTACGATAGACAATTTTCACAATTTTATTTTGGCTTCTTAACTTTTTAGCTTCATCACATGTTTCTTTTAATTTACTATGATCTTTTAATACAAAAGCAATTTTTTCTTTTGTTTCTGGAACAATAAAGCCTCTTTCTTCTAAAAGAAGTAGTAATCTTTCAAAGCCAACGGAGAAGCCTACAGCAGGAACGGATACTCCAGCAAAGTTTTCAATCATTTTGTCATAACGACCTCCACCACCTATGGAAGAAGAAAGTCCGTCGGCAGAAATCTCAAAGATTGGTCCAGTGTAATATCCCATACCACGTACTAAAGTCGGATCAAAGACTAATTCTACATTTAATACATCTTTGACTGTATCCATAATTTCTTTTAAATTTTCTAAGATATTCTGCTCTAAATCAAAGGAATTACAAAATGCTTCCACATCTTCTTTTTCATTTGTAAATAACTTAAGATAAGACTCTACTTTACTACTTTCTAATCCTAAGCT
Source organism: Candidatus Ventrenecus stercoripullorum (assembly GCA_018712835.1). Lineage (GTDB taxonomy): Bacteria > Bacillota_I > Bacilli_A > RF39 > UBA660 > Ventrenecus > Ventrenecus stercoripullorum. The sequence continues at coordinate 1,504 of DVGF01000029.1, read as the reverse complement.
TTCTAACTCACTCTTCACACCATCTAAACTAATCTTATCCATTTTATCTAAAATAATTAAAATAGAGTCTACTTTTTCTAAAGGTAGTCCTACATACTCAATCATTTTAAGTAATATTTTACGGTCATTAATTCTTATTTTAAAGTTTTGAAAATCTAATTTTTTTAAGAAAGCAATAACAGCAGTAATAAGTTCTATTTCTGCAAGGCAAGTTTTTTCTCCTAGAATATCTAAATCACATTGCATTAGTTCGCGGTACCGGCCTCTTTGAGGACGTTCTGCACGGTAAGAATATCCTGTTTGAAATGCACGAAATGGAGAAGGTAATTCGTTCATATGTGACGCATAAAATCTTGATAATGGCACGGTTAGGTCATAACGAAGGCCTGAGTCCACTAAATCATTTACATTCTCGCTAGATAAATCTAGTTTTTCTCCTCTTTTTAAAATTTTAAAAATTAATTTTTCATTCTCGCCACCTTGATTACTTGTTAAGTTTTCAATATGTTCTACTGTTGGTGTTCCAATTAAAGAAAATCCAAAGTTTTCATAGGTATCTTTCATAACATTTAATACATATTCTCTTAAAGACATCTCTTGTGGTAAGAAGTCTCTCATTCCTTTTGTAGGTGTTTTAATAAATCCCATAAGTTTCCCTCTTTTCTTAAGTGTTTATTATATCAAAAAAAAGAAATTTGTAAACCAAGACTCGATTTACAAATTGTTTAATAACTGCATTCTTTCTAAAATGAAGAGTCATTTTAGAAAGATGTTTTATCGTCTTAGTCTTACGTTTGCATTAGATTCACTCATACTAGATATGGGTCAGAGGCCGTTCCTTGGCCTTGCGTCAGACTACCAGACTTCAGACTCAAGACAGGACGGACCCCGCGAAAACTATCCGCAAAGCCGCCGTAGTGCGCACGGCCATCGCCATACACGCGACGAACGATCGCGCTGACGCCATAGAAATCGCGCGGCGACAAAACGAGTCCCACTTAATACTAGAAAATCCCTGAATTTCAATTTTTCTATTTTTTAAACTTGGGCTATTGCCCTTTTTAGGTTGCGCCGGCCCAAAAATGAGGAGTCATTTTTGGGCAACGTTTCATCGTTTTAGGTTTTCTATTGCATTCGCTTTCGCTCATACTAGATATGGGTCTAGTGCCGTTCCTGAGCCTGCCTTCAGACTACCAGACTTCAGATTGAGTACGGGCCGCACCCCAAGCGAGTAGTCCACGTAGTAGTAGCTGGACAAACTGCCAGCCGAATTCACGTAACGCACGAGCGCATATGAGCCGCTGAAACTGTAAGGCGACATGGTCCAGTACCGATCTCCTGTATATAAGTAATATCCTGAGTTACTTAGATTATATCCTCCAGCCAAGGCTGCTTCGTCTGTTGTTAATAATCCCACTGGATATGTTAAGTCTCCATTTCCTGTGCTCACATCACTCACTGTAAATCGATCATTTTGCTCTTTACACATAAGTCTTGGATTTGT
>DVGF01000006.1 GCA_018712835.1 Candidatus Ventrenecus stercoripullorum | reverse complement strand
CAAATTATTTTGATACGACTTAGTATATGCCGCATTACGCAATCTGTCAATACCATTCTGCAAATTTTCACGGAATAGGAGACTGATGTCTATCAAGTTTTCTTGTGTTACTTTACGGCACATGAGCTTTGTTATATGGAATATAGGTTGATTATATGCATTGCTTTAAATTTGATGTTTCGTTATAAAGAAATATTTCTTTATAACGAAACAAATGAAAGAGAGGAATCAATGATAATATAAAGTTAGTTTGAGGGGATTATAAATAAAAGTAATAGGAAAAATTGATGAAACAGATGATAAAAATATAGTGATAAAAAAGAGGAAGAGCATTGAGATCTCTTCCTATCTATGGATTATGTAAAGCTTCATAGAGCGATTATAAAATCAAGTATAATAAATTTTATATTTGAGTAATTTTTTGTGTGTCATTTTTTATTTGTTTAATTCTTCTAGCATCAGTTTTTCAATTTTGATTACATCTGGCTGTGTCGGTGTAAAACGAACACCTTTATGTAAGAGTCGGATTATTTTATGAGCAGTCTGTTCTAATTTTTGTATCAGTTTTGGGTTTGCTATTCTTACAGCTTGTCCACCTTTTATGTATTGTCCATCAATGTACTGTGCTGTGGTGGGAAACATATCTTGAAAGAGAAGTACGGTTTTTCGATTAAAGATTTTGACAATTTGAATAGTGTCTGTCGGTTTGTGCTGCTCTTTTTTCTTTTGTATCAAGCGTTCAAATTTCTCGACTTTTGAACTGCAAGGTACTAACCAGTAAAGTCCTGTTACATTGTCTAAAAAAGCAAAATAGTGCGGGCGTTTGGTGTTTTCATAATTAATCTTCAGATAAGGATCATTTACTTTTGAAAAAAATTCATCAGATACAAAGTAAAGGCTTCCTGCGATAATCTCCATATATTCACCTCATAAAGATTAAGTCCCCTACCGTTCACGGTAAGGGACTTAAAAAACTTTTCCACGGTCTATTTATTATTCGCATGACCGGAAGCGAACCACGTTTTCACGGTTTATTTATAATCCGCATAACCGGAAGCGGTCTACTTTTAGATAGTTACCTATCTGTTATTATCATTATACGTATTTCCGAGGAATATGTCAAGGTTACAAAAAATTATCTGATTTTCAAGTCTAAAATCGGACGCCTATTTTTTTATACGAGAAGAATCCATCACGTTCTCTTGTTTTGAATGTAAAGTCGATAATTATATTTTCTGTTGAAGCGGAGATGACAGGTTTATGGAGGCATGGTATAATTTTAACATAGAAAGAATTTGAAAAATTGGAATTTATGAGGGAAAATATGAACAGAATTTATTTTGATACAAATATTTTTGAAGATATAGTTAAAAAGGTAATAGATATTAGCGCAAATGAATTGAATAGCTTTACAAATGTAGCTTATTACATCAGTACTGCGCATGTTGAGGAATATTTTATAGCAATAAAAAATGATTCCAAGAATAAATATACTCAATATAATCATGACCGAAAATTATTGATGTCATCATTAAAAATTAAGGGGATATTGAATCCAAGTCATACAAGGATTTGGAACAAACCAGAAAAGTTTGATGATTGTTTATCACGAGTGAAACAGTTTGATACTACTGATATAATGGTTAAAAAAGGTAGAAAAATTCATCAAGAACAATCTGACTTTTTTAAGGATTTACTTTCATCGAATCCAGATGTTCAAAATAACTCAAATTTGGATTTCAAAGAAATTTGGGACAAAGATGAAGTGAAACGTGCATTAGCAGAATTTCCAGATTATGTAAAGACGCACAATACCTCATTATTTCATGAACTTAAATATGTGTATGGTACACATAAGGCCCTAGAATTTGTTCCTTTAAAAAAACTTGATCCTTTTGAAATAGAAAGAGGTTGCTTTGAGGAGATTTCCAATAAATATTCACTTATGGAAACCATCTTTGAATTTTTGCATTCCACACTCAATAAATGTGGGTACAATCGAGACAAGAAAGATTCAACCGTAATTTCTGGGATATATGACACTACACACTCTATTTATGGAACCTATTGCGATTATTTTGTAAGCAGTGATGATAGGTTGAGAAAACGAATTTCAGCTATTTACTACTATTTAGGAGTGCCTACAGAAGTTATTACTTTTAATGATTTTTTGAATATAGCTGATAAATTTAAATAAGAACACTTCATACTAAAACAACAATTTTTCTAAAGAAAAGGGACAGTCGTGGAATTGCACATTTTGACCGGAATTTCTTGCATGAGTACCTCTCAGGACAGCAGAAATAATATTTCTGAGTTTAATGCTGAAATGATGATTTTACTTGCTGGAGTGTATACTTACGAACAAATTCCAGTTCGTTAAGTAAACAAATCCTAATTTAGAGAATGAAGAAGTATCGAGTTAATACAAATAATTATCAAATTTGTAAAACAAGAATCTGTGGTATTTGAAAGGTTTGTTTTAAATCAGAATGCAATAAATGTTATTGAAGGTAAATGGAGGTAGAAAATATTGTATAAAGATGATATAGTATATTTGTAGAAATATGGGGAAGGGGAGTAATTATGAAAAATCTCAAAACAAATTTATTAAAAGGAGCTTTGTTGTTAAGTGCTATTTTAGTATTTAGCACAGGTATCACTGCCGAAGCTAAGGCAAAACCAAAATTAAGTAGCAAGAAAATTACCATCACAGTTGGTCAGAAGAAAAAACTTAAAGTAAAAAACTTTAAGAAAAAGAAGAAAATTAAATGGTCATCCAAAAACAATAAAATTGCAACTGTAAATAAAAAAGGTAAGGTAGTAGGTAAGAAAAAAGGTAAAACTACTATCATTGCTAAAGTAGGCAACAAGAAGTTAAAATGTAAGGTAGTTGTTAAAAAAGCTAAATCTAAAAAGAGTAGTGACAAGAAAACCAATACTAATAAGAAGACAAATACCAAAATCAGTGAAACTTTAAAGAAAGAGTTACCATCTGCTAAACAGTATCGTAATTTTAACTATCCGGAAACAGTAGCTGTAGGAAAAACAGTGGATTTATTTGATTATGTTTACTATGCAGCTCGTCCAATTAATGCACCATCAAATAGTGTTAAAGTAAAGGCTTACAAATGGATTAGTTCAGATTCCAGTATTATATCTATTGATAAGTATGGTGTTGCAACAGTACACAAAGAAGGGAAAGTGAAAATATACTTTCAGTATTTAGATCGTTCTGGGGAGTGGAGAGAATCTAATCCTGGTACGATTAGAGTTATCAATGCGGGAGATGTTTCTTATACTGTTTCTTATGGATTGAATAGGGATTGGGTTAATTTAGAAAATCCGTATAATGTTCGTGATATGAATGAACCAGGTGCATTTAATTATGTAAATGTTACAGTAACTAACAATTCAGATACAGAAGTTGTTATAAGTAATGAATTTGGATTACAATTTGGCGGTTGGTACTATTGGAGTACCAGAGATAATCAAAGTGTAACAATTCCTGCAAAAACTTCTAAAACTATTTTATATAGACGTACAGAATATGGTGGTGTAAGAGCACAAAGTGATATTTACAGGACTTGTTTATTGTATTCTATCCATAATAAGGATACAGGAATTTATTATTATCCAAAAAAAGGTATTTACGAAGTTTGGCAAAATAAAAAATAAATAATTCCAGAAATCCTAGGAGTAAAATCCTAGGATTTCTTTTTGGAAAAGGGAAACCTTGGTAGTATTACTACTTATCCAAAGGTTTCCCTTTTTCTTTTATTATAAATAGCTTTAGACAAACCCATGTTAGATACAGCATAACTAACCCTGTATACAAACTACGGACAGTCAGTAAGCTAATTATTTTAATATGAAAGGAGTTGATACAATTAAGAAAGAAAGACCTCCGCCATTTCTCTACTTTATAATTTATTAACCTAAATTCTATGTAAAGTGGATATACCGGTGCGCTGAAAGCGCCTGTCCGGTGTTTTGGAAATCACCTGTCCGAAAAGAGGGAATCACTGTTCCAGACAAGATAATGAATGCGGCGGAGACGCCATCCTGAAGAATAGAACCTCCAG
>DVGF01000028.1 GCA_018712835.1 Candidatus Ventrenecus stercoripullorum | reverse complement strand
AATATGAAAGAAGAATAAAGGGATATCAACAAGAGTTATCCAGAAGAAAAAAAGGAAGCAAAAACTATAATAAAACTTTAAAAAAAATAGAAGAACTTTATCGGAAACTCAAAAATGCAAGAAAGAAATATTTAGAAGAAGTTGTATCTAAGATATTAAAAGGAAAAGAAATAATATTAGTCGAAAGATTAAAAGTAAAAGAGATGCTATCCAAAGAATATAATCCCAAGAGTGTAAGAAAGAGCATTAGCAATGTTAGTTTTCAAACAATCTTACAAACATTAGAATACAAATGTAAATGGAGTGGGAAGACATTTCATCAAATATCTACCTACTATCCAAGTAGTCAAATCTGTAGTGAATGTGGATATAAAGATGCCACCATGAAAGATTATGGAAAAAGAGAATACATTTGTCCAGTTTGTAAGACAAAGATAGAAAGGGACTACAATGCCAGTAGAAATATTTTGCGAGAAGGATTAAGAGAGTTAAAGATAGCATAATCAATAAAATGAAATAAAAAATAGTACGGGGGCGACCCTCGGAAATGTGGTCTCAATAAAAAGAGAAAAGGAATACCGTGAGGTATTCCGAGGGAAGAAATAGAAAATTTATTTTCTATTGAATTCCTTTTTGTTCACTACTTAAGTATGTTGTCATTTTTTTGCTAACATTTTTGGTAAATGGATAGGTGTAATTTGGAGTGTCTGTCAAGTATGGGGCTACAATTGCCATGGAATATGTTGGATTTTCTTTGGGATAATAAAATACTAATGTAGAATTTATGACCTCGGTATCCACTACTCCATCTTGATTGCTATCGTAAAATGTTTCACTTGTTCCTGTTTTTCCTACTGCATTTAAATTTTTATTGATATAAGATGAGGCTGTTCCTCCATGGAATACTTGGTATAGACCTGTTGTAATTCTATCAAAGTAGGTGCTATCTAAGTCTACTTGGCCCATAAATGAGTTGTAATCATCTTTTTTTAGTCGTAGAGCGTATCTATTTCCGTAATTAGCAATGGTATTAATATATTGTAAAAGGCTTATTGGGGTATACGTATCGTACTGGCCTATTGCAAAATTAAGGAGTAAGTCTCCAGCTACTTTGGTTCCTTTCATACCGGTTTGTTCGTTTGGAAAGTCAATACCTGTTTTTGTTCCAAGACCATAGGACGCAAAGATATCGCGGTATGTTTTAAAGTTTTCTTCAGTAACACTAAATGTCATATTGTATTTATATTTTTGACCTGTCGATTGAATGACTGTGATAAATTGAAAATAGTTTGAAGAGGTTTTTAAAGCTGTAATGTCGTCTACATAGCCTAAGCTTTTATAAGAACATTTTGATGGTTGACTATAAAGTTTTACACAACTATCTTTGATTTTTTTACCAACTGTAATTGCACCAGTTTTATATCCTACAGTATTTGATGCTCCTTTTACTACACTACCCATAGCAAATGAAGAAGAAAATGCTGTAATGGTAATATCATTAAATTCTCCATTATCTAATCTTCTAATACCTGCTAAGGCTAGCACGCCTCCGGTTTTGGGGTCGCCAATCATTGCATAGGAGTCATGAAAATATTTGGTACTTGTCTTTTTGCTTGCTAAGGTCATTTCTTCTTTTAAGACTTTTTCTAACTCTAATTGCATATCTATATCAATATTTAAAGTGATGTCTTCTCCAGGTTGTTCTTCTTCTAATAACGTCAGGGTATTATCTGAATTTATCATATATTTAGCTTTTGTTCCTTTTAGTATTGTTTCATACTCTTGTTCTAAGCCACTGGTTCCGACAATATCGCTTAATGCATAGCCATCACTCAAATATTTTTCTTTGGTTTCTTTAGGAATACTCCCTAATCCACCAAAAATACTACTTAATGTTTCACCGTATGGATAAACTCTTTTTGATGTAATTTTAACACTTAATGATGGAATAGACATACTAGTAATAGAGGCTACAGTTTCTTCTGTAACATTGCTGAATAACGTTTTATCTTGGTAAGAATAGCCATCATTCATCAGGGTAAATAAATGAATAATTTTTTGTTCTTCTTCGGAGTATGTTATCATTTCTGCGGTAATTCTATCCCACTTTAATGCTTTTATATCATCGTTATTTAATTTTCTTTCCTCCCATAACTCCCATTCTTCTTCGGTGATTAAATCATGACCATTGTTATGAATGGCAAGGTAATAATTTTTTAAATTCGTTTCTGTCAAATTGATTTCTGTTACATAGGAAGACAGTTTACTTGCAATTTCTAATTCTTCTTTGATTGTAATAGAAACCGGTTTATGATAGACAATGTTTAACACACCAGCATTATCTACTAACACTTTCCCGTTACGGTCTAATATGCGGCCACGCGGAGCTGACTCACCATAGACAATGCGTTCTGTTTTTTCCTCCAATTTTACACTGTAATACTCATGATGATTGATGTTTATATTATATAGAACACCCAAAAATGTAAGAAAGCAAAAGATTAAAAAAATTCGTAATTTCATAAAAATCACCTATTCTTAGTATTCTAAAAAATACCTATTTTCATACAATATATTAGGTGATATTATGTACAATTTAGTGAAACGTTATGTTAGTAATTTAACAAAAGAACAAGTAAATGACTTTGCTTTAAAAAATGATATTGTTTTATCGCAAGAAGAACTAGAGTTTGTTTATGCTTTTGTCAAAAAAAATTGGGAAATGATTTTTCGTAATCCCAATTTGCTTCGTTTAGAACGTTATAAAGACCGTTTCTCTCCAGAAAATTTTGTGAAAATTCAAAAATTGTTTGTGATGTACTATCAGAAATATGGTTATTTGTTATAACGTTTTGTATTTTTCGTGAATATGTTTTAGTAATTCTTTATCAAACTCACGTTCTTTAAGCATTTTTATTTCATAGTAGTATGGCGGATAAATTCTTTTTTTATCTTCTAGTGACTCTCCTACATAAGGCGTTTCTAGTATTTTAGGAATGTCTTTTAGTTTGGGATGATAACAAATTGTCTCTAATGTTTTAAAGCCAATTGTTCCATAGCCGATGTTTTCGTGACGGTCTTTTCGAGCTCCACATGGATTTTTACTATCGTTTAGGTGGATGCAATGTAAATAGTCTAGACCGATTGTGTTGTCAAACTCTTCTAAAAATGCATTGAAATCCGTTAAAGAATAGCCTGCATCACTCACATGGCAAGTATCTAGACATACGCCTAGTGGATACTTAACCTGATCCATGATGGTTTTTAACTCCTCTAAGCTTCCTATTTCTGTACCTTTTTTGGCCATTGTTTCTAATAATATCATACAATGATAGTTGTTTTTTAGAGTTTCATTTAATGCATCGATTATATTTTGAATGGCTTCTTCTTCGGGAAGTCCGACACTTGAGCCTGGATGTAATACTAGATATGAAATTCCTAGGGCATCACATCTCGATAGTTCTTTTTTTAGAAACTCAATACTAAACTGCCATTTTTCTTCGCTACTTCTGTTAGCAAGGTTAATAATATAAGGGGCATGGCATATTACGTTTTTGATATCTATTCCATTATATTCCATAAGTGTTTGGGCTTCTTTTGTTAAAGACTCATCAATTTCTTTTCTAAGAGTATTTTGAGGAGCTCCTGTATAAAACATAAATGCATTTGCTCCATAGCTTAGTGCTTCTTTTACACTTCCTAGTAGTTGGTCGCTTTTAAATGATACATGACTTCCTATTATCATAATGGTCCCTTCTTTCTAGTTCAAAATTATACCAAAAGAAAAAACCTATTGCTAGGTTTATTCTCTTATTAGCTAATATATCCACCGCAAGTTGTAATATCGGTTGTATTGTTTTCATCATTTGATGCTGGGATATCTGTTTCATTATTTTGAATACCATCTGTTTTTGATGTTACAGTATAGTAATTACTTCTCATCCAACCTTTTGTTGTTAGAGAACCGTCAGTCTCTAGTGTTACTAATACGCTTCCTGTATAATTTCCATTATTTGAAAAGTTTTCTTTTAATGGGCTTTGGTCAATTACATAACATTTTGTGTTGTTTGTTTGACTTAATGTTCCATTCATCAAATCCATAGACGCAGTTGTTTCTGCTGATTCTAGAAGTGTTAAGAACTCTGTTCTAAATGAACCACGACGTGCATTGTCTAAGATGTTAAAGATATTAGTACTTGCTACTAACATTAATATTGCTAATATTACGATTACAGCAAGTAATTCGATTAGGGTAAAACCCTTGTTGTTTTTTACATAACTCAAAACTTTTTTCATTTTAAATTTCCCTACTTTCTTTGTAAATTATACTAAATGTTTTTTTTGTGTTCAAGATAAAACTCTTAACTTTACACATTGTTTTGCTTGTTAACGAATTGGCACTTTTGAATCGTCAGTTTTGCTTCCTTGTCCACCACAATCAGTAATGCCTGTTGCATCCGATTCTGAAGATGATGGAATGTTATCTTGGTTATTTGGAATGGTGTCATCTTTATCTTTTACTGTGTAGTAATTACTACGCATCCAACCTCTTGTTGTTAGAGAACCATCTGCACCTAATGTTACTAGCACACTTCCTGTGTAATTCCCGTTATTTGAAAAGTTTTCTGATAACTTTCCGTCATCGATTACATAGCAAACTTGGTTATTTGTTTGGCTTAGTGTTCCATCCATTAGTTCCATAGACGCGGTTGTTTGAGCACTTTGTAATAGTGTCAAAAACTCTGTTCTAAATGAACCACGACGTGCATTATCCAAGATGTTAAAAATATTGGTACTTGCCACTAACATTAATATTGCTAATATCACGATTACAGCCAGTAATTCAATTAGGGTAAAACCCTTGTTGTTTTTCACATAACTCAAAACTTTTTTCATATCTTCCCTCTACTTTCATATTTATTATACAAGATATTATTTTTATCAGTCAAGACGAAATGTCAAATAAAAACACAATTTTTTATTGTGCTTTTGTAATATTTACAAATCTTACTGTTTCCATTGTTTGGGTTTGCAATGGTTTATTACTACTATTTGTTTTTACTTTACTGATTTGTTCTACCGCATCGTATCCAGCAATGACTTTTCCAAAGGCTGCATACTCACCGTCTAAATAAGTGTCGTCATCACTGACACAGATAAAGAATTGGCTTGATGCTGAATCAAAGTCTTCTCCTCTTGCCATCGATACTACTCCTTTCGTATGGCTTAAGTTGTTTTCCACACCATTTTCACTGAATTCTCCTTTGATTGTTTCGTCAGAGCCACCTGTCCCGTTTCCTTCTGGGTCGCCTGTTTGGATCATAAAATTTTCTATAACGCGATGAAAGATTAAGCCATCATAAAAATGTTCTCCTACTAATTTTTGGAAATTGGCTACGGTGATAGGTGCGATATCAGGATATAATTCTATTAAAATCACTTCGTCATTATTTGTCACAATCTTGACATAGTTCGTTACCTCTTCTGTTTCTTCATAGGTATATCCTTCTAATTCTCCACGAGTTAAGTCTTTACTCTCACAACCGGTTGTTAAGACTAATAATATTGCTAATACGAATAGTCCCAGGCATAGGATACCACGTTGTTTTTTTTCTTTTTTATCCATAATCTCTCCTACTTTCTGTCCTATTTTAACATAATTTTCTATATAGTGCTACCTACTTCTTTATTTTCGTAATTTTTTTAACATTTCTTTTTCTTCTTTGGTGACACGATAGGAGTCACAAATTTTACTAATTGTTTTGTTTTGAACAAATTTGGAATTGTGATTATTTTTTAAAAAAACTAGGGTTTCATTTCTATATTTAATATAGCATTCTGCTAGTAACCAAGCTGCAGCCATGTTGATATAATATTCTTCTCTATTTAAAGCATCGACTAGGGAGAAAATGGTTTCTAGATAAGTAGGTTCTACATAGAAGCACAGCAATAAGATAAGGCCTACTCTTACGGTAAACTCCTCTTTTGAATTTAGCATTTCTTTTATTTTTGATAAATATGTTTCTTTGTTTTTTGGTATTACTTTGATACTGTTACAGAAGCCATCACAGATTGCCCAGTTATCAATTTTACTTACGAATTTGTCAAAGTATTTTAAAAAGTCTTTCTCTTCTAATGAAGCGATGACAAAGCCTTCAATATTTACTTCTTCATAATATTTTTCTTTGGAGTATTTTAAGAAGCTTAATGCATTTCCTTTGGCTATTTCTTTGGCAACTTTTCTTTGCAGGGGAACACGTATTCCTAATATTTCGTATTTTGTTGTTGTTAATTTTTGGTGAAATTCTTTATAGCTTTCTTCTTTTAAAGATTGTAAATAAGTTATATATTCTTCATAATCTTCTTTTGTCCAAACATCTTTTTTTAAATCCATCTTCTTTTTAACTTCCTTTCTAATTTTTTTCCTTTTTTAAAATAACGATTTACGACTTGTGTTTTTTCTATACATTTTTGATATTCTATTTCTAAGTTATATTCGACACTACTGATGAGGCTTAGAAACTCTGCATCTTCTAATAATTCCGGATATTTTTCTAGCATTTCTTTCCTTAGGTTTTTAAGCATTTCTTTATTTCTTATTAGAGAATTTGCATATTCTTCTAGAGCATCTCTACCACTTTTGATAGCTGTTAAATTTGGTAACATTTCGGTATTGGGGCTACGAAATAGAAGGCTTTGAATCCAGTTTAGTCCTTGAAATACAAAGAAGCCTCCTACAAACATACGGTAGTATTTATTTTTAACAAAAGGAATACTCAGTAACATTGGAAAACTTAAAACATTTGATATTTTGCGTAGTTGTTGTTTCATGAGTTCTTTTTCTAGTTTTCTGATTTCTAGTTGGGTTTTGTTTTCAATATCTATTACTAAGTTTTTTTGGATTTCTTCTGTTATCTCACGGTTCCATTTCATGCATTCTTCTAAAATACGATCTTTTTCTTCTGGAGATAAGGACTCTTCTAAAGAAATTCGAATACTCTCTAGTTCTCCTTCTTTTTTGAAGGCTAAGGTATTTTTCATTTTGGTTATTTTTTGAAGTTCTGTCTTTATTTTATTTTTTTGATGTTCTTTGAGAGGTTTTTGTAAGAGGTCTTTTAGTTCTCTTTCTTTTTTCTCAAGACTCTTTAATACTTCGTCGTATTCTTTAGATAAAACAATTTCTTTTTCTAATGCCTTTGTGGCTTCGTTTAGTAATTTATCGTTTTCTTTTTCGATTTTTGCGATATCAATCGTGATTGGTTCTTTTAATTTTTCTTCTTTTGGTTCTTTCTTTTCCTTCTCTTCTTCTTTTTTTGGAGGTTCTTTGAATGGTTTCTTTTCTTCTTGTATTACATGTTCTTGAGAGTTATTTTTTTCTTCTAACACGGTCTTTTGTACTTCTTTGGTTTCTAGTATGACTGGTACAGACTCTAGTATTTCTCCTATTCCAACTTTTTTTGTTTCATATATTATTTTAGGTTTCTTTTCTTCTTGAATTAAGGGTTCTTTTTGTTCTTCTATGGTTCTTTCTCCTTCTTGAGTATCTAGTGTTTCTATAAAATTTATTAAGACCGTATCGTCAATGTATGGTGTTTGGTTTACTAAAATATCTTCAGGCAATGGCTCTTTGATGAATGGATTGGGTGATTTATCTAAGTTTTGTTTTGCGGTAAATTTTTTGATTTCTTTTTTGAAGTGTTTTTGAATGCTTTCTAAATCTGTTAGTTTGTCTTCTGCTAGTAGTTCCTCTGTCTTTTTTATTGTTTCATCATGCCAATCTTTGACTACTTTTTCTTTTTGTTCTAATGTTTCTAATAAATCTTTTCTATCTTCTTTTAACACTTTTTTGAGTTCTTTGGATAATTCTTCTTTGGTCATTGTGAACTTTGAAGACTTAAATCCTTTTACCTTATCTTCGGGAGTCGTTTTTGATTCGAAAGATTTTTCTGGAATTCTTTTGACTCTCTCTTCCTTTTTGTTCTTTGATGTAGATTTTTGTTTCTTTGGATCTTTTTTCTCGTTTAAAAATAAATCGGCAATTAAGCTAACAATTACAAAAAGAGCCTTTTTTATTACACTTATTATTTTTTTTAAAAAATCTTTCATAATGATCACCACTAAAATCAATGTCTTTTCTATTTTACCACAACTTACCAATTGTCTTCCACTTTTCTCTTTGATATAATGTATACGAACAAAGGTTCTTGAAAGGGGCTTCTTATGGAAAAGATTTATCGACATATTTTATGCATTGATTTAAAAAGCTTTTTTGCATCTGTTGAATGTGTAGACCGAGGTCTTAATGCTTTTACTACACCTTTAGTCGTGGCAAATACTAATCAAGGAAATGGGGCGATTACTCTAGCGGTTAGTCCTTATTTGAAAGCACAAGGAATTTCTGGAAGAACTAGACTTTATCAAATACCAAAGCATATTTCTTACAAAAAAGTGCCACCACGAATGAAGCGTTATATTGAGATGTCTAAAAAAGTAGTTGAAATCTATCTTTCTTTTGTCAGTCAAGAGGATTTACATATCTACTCTATCGATGAATGTTTTTTAGATGTCACGCATTATTTAAATTATTATAAGAAAAGTGATTATGAATTAGCTGAGACTATACTACATGAAGTGGAAGAAAAAACAGGACTTACGGCAACCTGTGGAATTGGTCCTAATATGTTACTTGCTAAACTATCAATGGACATTGAAGCAAAAAAATATAAGAATGGAATTGCAAAATGGACTTATGATGATGTTCCAGAAAAATTATGGCCTATTACTCCTCTTTCTAAAGTTTGGGGCATTGGTTTACGAATGGAAAAACGTCTTAATAATTTGGGAATTACTAGTATTTATGAACTGGCACATTATGATAAGCATAAATTGAAAGCAAAGTTTGGGGTTTTAGGAGAAGAATTATGGTTGCACGCGAATGGCATTGATAATTCTATTATTTCTGATTTTAAGCATCAACCAAAAGAAAAATCTTTTAGTCATAGTCAAGTTTTGATGCGAGATTATATGAATGAGGAAGTTTTGTTGGTCATCGAAGAAATGGCTGGGATACTTACTAGAAGGTTACGAGCGGAAGCTCAGGAATGTCTTGTGGTTGGGTTTGGTATTTCTTATTCTAAAGTAGTTGGTGGTGGGTTCTATCATTCTTTAAAATTAGACCAACCGACAGATGATACGAGCAAAATATATGCAATCTGTCTTTCGATTTTCGATAAGTTTTATGAAGAAAATATGCCGATTCGTAAGGTTTCTATTTCCCTTGGGAAACTTTCTCGAAAAGTAGGACGGCAACTGGATTTATTTTCTTCCATTGAAACTCAGGAGAGTCAAGATAAAATGATGCAAGCGATAGATGAAATCCACGAACGATTTGGAAAAAATAGTTTGTTAAAAACTACAAGTCTTTTATCTCATTCTACTATCAGGGATCGTAATCAAAAAATAGGTGGTCATCATGAATAATCGTAATGAGATAAAGTGGACCCCTTTCGAATCTTTATTTCAAACCAAAGATGTCATGCAAGAATTAGAAAGAAAAAAGGCTATCCATGAAAAACCCGTATTAAGTGAAGATGAACTTTTAGAAATTGAAAAGAACGTGCTATTTGCTTATCATACACGTTCTCAAATTCAAATTTCCTATTATTATCAAGGACTTACTTATCAAAAAGCGGGAATTATTACGGCAATTGATTCCAATAAACTCTTTTTTCAAGATCATAGTTCTCTTTACTTTGAACAAATTTTAAAAGTGTCTTTATAACGAGACACTTTCTAACTAATTTGATAAGGATTAGACATTGTTCCATCACCAGTGATTGTAACGTCACTGCGAATATTAATGACTGGTTTAATATAATAAGAATCCGTTGATACTAAGGGATCATCAATTTGACCATTTTCGTTAATATATAACGCATATGCCGCCTCTAATGCCAGTCCAATGGGTTTATAATATCCAGAAGGAGAAATTGTATAAAAACAATAACCTCCATATAAATAATTCGAAAAATTGGAGGTTTGAACAGGGCGAGATGGAGCCCCATTAAAGTAGCCTCCTGCATGTCCGGCTAACATTGCCTCATCAATTGACATTAAACCTACCGGATAAATCAATGCACGGTTTCCAAAACTACTAGAAGATGTTGTATATAAATCGTTTTCATTAGCACAAAGTAACGACGGATTAGACATAAGTGTCCTAGTATAAGTTTCATAGTAAGTTATATATGTTCCTCGTCCTCCAGCATTTCCAACAGAATTTCTATCTCCACAAAAACCAGCATCCGCAAAATAATCTGTATAATTTTGTAAATGGTCTTTATAAAAATTATCAACAGTAGTTTTAATGGCTGATGAATTAGCAGTGCCATGTGCATCTCCACTTGTATACATATATCCTGCATACATGCTATCTGTATGTTCCGCATTAAATGCTCCTGTGCCTATATAACGATTAGTTGACTTTTCTCCGTTTTCATGTAGACTCGTTCCATCATATATCATACGGATACTTCCGTTTCCATTAATTCTAATAATTCTCCAGTAATATCCAGCAAAAGATACATAATTATTTTCTACACTACCTCTGTAGTAATAAGAGACACCATCATCATCGGTTGTTTCAAATATTCCTTTTTCATGGGACTCACAGGCTTCATCATCACATGCTGACTTTGTAAAGTCTGGAATATAGGTGTATACTTCAAGGTCTCCTAATGCTGTACTTACTGTTTTTGTTCCCGTCTTAAAATATAAGTTACACTTCGTTCTTGTATAATCGGTTGCGTTATAGTTGGAATAGTTTGCTTCAAAAGTCCAACTAGAATTATCAAATGTTGGAACAACACCATTGGTACAATTACTTTGTTCTTCATCAAAAATATAACCCGTGTTTTGTTTTGGAAGGTCTCTTGTAATTACACCATCTACATAATAAGCAAAATAAATATCTCCAGGATCTTGATATCGCCCATTAATTACATTAAACTCTTTTTCTTCTGTAAACACGGCAAAGCTATTATAAAGTAATACTCCAGCAAGCAGCAAAATACAGCAAACTGTAAAGGTCACAATAAATCTTTTTTTATTATTTTTCTCTTTAAATCTTTCTAGTTTCATAGTACACACCCATTCTAAGAATATTGTAAACCAAATAACCCCCCCCCGTCAATAAAAATCGGTTGAAAAAGCAAAAAAATTGTGCTACCATGTATGTGTATGAAGGAAACTTCATAAAATAAAAAAGGATATATCTGAAGTGAAGATCAAATGCTTTCCTAAAATTGGGTTTGCACCCCGACTCATGCAAATGTTGATGAAGGTGCTTTTATTATTTACATTATTATTTAAAAATAATACTAGCTAGTAATATAAATATTACTAATAGTAATTGGTGTATAATACGTTATAAATATTTTTTACTTTTATGCATAAATATTACCCTTTCTATTTAACATAAAAAAGAAAGGGAAAAACATCTGAATTTCAGATATATCCGAATATTATTATAGAAAACATATGATTGTTATATATTGAAAATCATCATAGTTAAATATTTTTAAAGTCCACAACTAGCAACATATATGTTCGTTATTTTACTATTTTACAAGTATGCATAGTATATATTAGTTGGAGGAATTATTTACGGTTATTTGTTACCGTGAACATCACCCAGTTTCTTCCATAATAAAAACTGTCATGTGATTGACAGTTTTCTTTTTTCTGGTCGAAGCAGTAGGACTCGAACCTGCGGCCTCTAGCTCCCGAAGCTAGCGTTCTACCAACTGAACTATGCCTCGATAAAGCAAACACTTTTATGCGTTTGCTTTTTTCTTTGGCTCTTTTGTTTTTAAAGATTTCCACATTTTCTTCCATAATTTTGAAGAAGAATAATTTAGAATACCTACTTTGTAAATGCGTAAGCCATATTTAAAGAATACCCATGTACATACAATTGTAATTAATGTGGAGATCACTAGTTCCCATATACCAATTTGACCTAGCATAAATAATGCTGGGGATACCATAAATGATATCATTGGAATATAAGACATTATTTTGATAAATAATGCTCCTTCAAATTGGCTCGCCATGATAGCTAAGTAATATCCTGCCATGATAACTAACATAATTGGAGTTTGAAGTTGTTGGAAATCTTCCATACTTGTTGTCATTGAAGCGAGTACCCCTGCAACAATCGCATACAAAACGAAAGAGAATAAAAATAATAATAATATCCATGGTAATCCTTGCATTACTGTAGTTAAAATACCACTATCACTGACTTGGGTTAAAATGCTACTAATTTGGCTAGCTATGTCTCCAGAAGCAACGCCTAAGTTCATGCCACCACTTGTGAATACTCTTACTAAGACAGCGACAATTGCCTCTAATATCAATAGTACTCCTTGGATAATTACAAATAACGTTGACGAAAATACTTTTGATAGGAAGTGAGTTTGTGGAGAAACATTTGAAATAATGATTTCCATACTTCTTGTTGTTTTTTCATCATTAACTTCTGAACCTATCATTTGAACTAAGGTAAGGATTAAGAAAAAGCTTGGTAAAATAATAATCATAATTACTCCAGCGGCAATTAAATCTTTATTTGCTTCATTTTCTTTATCCGGATTGGTCAGTACTGTTTCAATGGTTGCTGGACTTGTTAAAGCGGCAACTTGTTCTGGTGTTAATCCACTTTCTCTAATAGCAATTTCTTGTTTTAATGTATTAATAGATGATTGAATTAACTGAGTACTGATCGTTCCGATTTCATCAAAGCTAATCATTTGGCCTTTTAAATAATTAGTAGGGTCACTTTGGAGAGATACTACGATTTTGTTATCGTCTTTTTCTAAAGAGTTTTGTAAATTTTCTAGAGAATCTGATGATAGTTCTACCTTATAATTTTTCATCTCTCCTAAGCTTTCAGCTGATGACTCGAAATAAGTTTTAAAGGCATCGTATCCCCCTACTTCGTCATGGACAATCACGCTGATTTCTTCATTAAAATCTCCGCCAAAGAACGTTACAATTCTATCGATGTTTACTAAGACAATCAATAATACTAATAAAAAGATATTCACGCCTACAAACCATTTGGTTTTTATTTTTTTATCAAGACTTTGTTTGGTTAAAAATTTTAGTTTATCCTTCATAAGATTCACCTACTTTGTTCAAGAATATTTCATTTAATGTTGGGTCTTCTACAGCAAATTTTGTAATATTCTCACCTTTTTTTACTACTTTAAATACATCATCGATATATTTGTCTGAAGCAATTTTTACTATCAGTTCTTCAGCAGTTTCTTCTATGTTTTCGACTCCTTCTAACTTTTTGATTGCTTCTTTATCTACTTTTCCAATAATATGAATGTTTTTTCTGCGGTAGTTCTTCTTGATTTCTTTTAGATTTCCTTCTAGAACAGATTTTCCTTTTACGAGGATAACTAATTTTTCACAGAATAGCTCTACATGTTCCATACGATGCGATGAAAAAATAATACTGCTACCCCGTTTTTTGAATTCTTTAATCGCATCCATAAACATTTCTACATTAATTGGGTCTAGTCCTGAAAATGGTTCATCTAAAATTAGAAGTTTTGGATTATTAATCACTGCTGAAATAAATTGTACTTTTTGTTGATTACCTTTCGATAATTCTTTTATTTTACGATCTTTGTATTCTGTAATATGAAAACGTTCTAACCATTTGTCTAATTCTTCTAATATTTCTTTTTCTTTCATTCCTTTTAACACACCATAATAGATGATTTGCTCTTTCACTGTAAGCTTTGTAAGCAAGCTTCTTTCTTCTGTTAGAAAGCCAATGGAATCGGTGACATTATAATCGATTTGTTTGCCATCTAAGGTAATCTTGCCACTTGTTGGGTCTAGAAGACCAATGATCATTCTAAATGTTGTTGTTTTTCCTGCACCATTCACACCTAAAAGACCAAAGATTTCTCCGTCTTGTACTTCAAAGGATAGATTGTCTACTGCAAGATGTTTGTCATAATATTTCGTTACATTTTCTACTTTTAACATATACTCTTTTCCTTTCTTAATTATTATACATTTTTTTTGGACTATTCTCTACTAGTAGACAGCGACTTGACAAGTTTTAAGGTATTTTCATAACATTCTTCATATTCTTTTTGGTCTAAAGATTCATATGGAAATTCTTTGAAACTTACCAGCATATAATTGTATAAAAATCTAGCTGTTTGCGTATTAAATTGTTGAAAATCAGGAAAGTTATATTGGTATATTTTTATTAAATTTTTCATCACTTGATATTTTGCTTTTTCGTCTATTGGCCAAATTTTTACATACTCTAATGTAATTAATAACCTTTCTTTAATTATATCTTCTAACAATGTCATTTGTTGACTATCAAAATGTAAATTATGGCCTAATTTCTTCATATAAATTGTAACATCTAACATATCAAGAATTTTGATTGTTGGTGTCTTATTATTTCTGGTAACACTTCCAGTTCTTCTACGATAGTAGTAATGAACTCTTTTTATATCGAAGGCTTGTTTAGCTTTTAATAGTAATGGATAGGTAAAACTTGCATCCTCAAATATTTTTCCTTCTAAAAACTTTATATTAATTAAATCATGAGAAAACAGTTTGTTCCAACATGCAGGTGCTTCGGCAAAAAAATTCTCTGGATCTTGTAAAAAATCGATTCTTTTTCCTTCTTTTTGTGTTCTATTTAAAAATGTTTCTTGATGAAGAAACTGATGTTCTTTGATATTTTTAAAAGTACCGGTTACTAAGCACATTTCCTCTTTTTTCGCTGCTGTATAGTAATCTTCATACATATTTAATGAAATTACATCATCTGAATCTACGAAGCCGATGAACTCACCATCTGCCTTTTCTAAACCTAGATTTCTTGCAGCAGATGCTCCTGTTTTTTCTTCTAAGGAATATGTTTTTAATTTTTTAGGATATTTTTTTTGATATTGTTTTAATATGTCTTTAGTATGATCTGTGCTATGGTCATCAATTGCTAGCACCTCGATATCCTTTAGTGTTTGATTGCAAACGGAATTTAGGCAAGTTGGCAAAAAATTGGCTGTGTTATAGCAAGGAATAATTACAGACACTTTTGGCATAAAAAAACCTTCTTTCTTTTTGAAGGTTATTATAAAATATTTTTAGGTATCAATCAATCTTTAATAATCATAATTTGACTTGGCATCGCATAAATCTTTTAGAAGGTCACTGATGTCATCGTCTTTTGAGTAATAGAAGAAGTTTTCTTCAAAGTAATCGTTATGAATGATACCATATAAGAAATCTTTATCTACTTCTTCTAGAATTTCTCGCATTCCTATTTGAGAAGAATATTTTAAATCTTCTAGTTGTTTTCTTTGAGTGTCTTGTATTTCTTTTCGCTCTAGAGGATATCCTTCTGCAAAAGTTGTAGAAAATAACGCTTCGAAGATGGACTCTAGAAGAAACTCGCTTCCTGCACCAAAGTATTTTCCGAAAGGAATTGCAACGGCGTTTCCAGCATTTACTTTAGCAAATAATTTGGCATCTACTGCATCAGCAACATATCCACAGTACACATTTGGCATCGCGTTAGCAGTAATAACGACGCCCTCACCACTAGAGCAACCCGTTATAACAAAGTCTACGGCTTTACTATTTAGTAAAATTCCTGTTAGAAGTCCTGCTCCAACATAATTTATGTTCGCATCTTTTGTTTCACTTGCTCCATAATTAAATACTTCGTGTCCGTATTTTTTAGCAACTTTTTCTAATACTTCTAAAATGAAAGCATTTTTCTTTTTTTGACTATTTTCATTAATTAATGCTATTTTCATAAAACCACCTACTTTATAAAGTATATCAAAAAAAGTAATGGGAATAAACTGAAAATTTTTTCTATTTCTTCATTTTTTGTTGTCTTAACTTTTCATTTATGTTATGATTAGAGTGCTTTAGATGTCATGGCCTGTTGGTGAAGTGGTCTAACACATAACCCTCTCAAGGTTACATTCATGGGTTCAAACCCCATACAGGTCACCAAACTGTTTATAAAAACCTCGTTTATGGCGAGGTTTTTTTGTGGTATTTAAGCTATTATTTTTTTTGATACGTAAGTACAACATTATCACTGATTTGTCCGTGTTCTTCTTCTACTCCTTCAATAATTGTATAGGAGTAGAGGGTTTCATCTTTTATGAGACCAGCACAAACACTTTTATTCATATAATTTTTTAAAATAAACTTTTTTAGTAATTCTTCTAAATTATCTTGTGAGTCTGTTTTTCTACTTCTAAAATTTAGTACTTCTTTTAAAGCATCTGTTTCTACTTCAAACCCGTACATTACCTGAATTAGTCCATTTTCATTCAACACATTGGCTAATTGCTCTTTTATAAACATATTTATTTTAGATATTGTATTTAACTCTGGTATTGTTTCATAATATTGTAAGATATTATCAAGTGCTATTAGGTCATATTTTTCCTGAAATATTTTAGGCACATCTATTAAAGAACATGGCTGATAAGTTATTTTAGCTTTTTCTTCTCTTAAAATTTTTTGAAGTTGATAGTACTGTTCTTTATTATAGTAAGAAATTGTTCTTTTTAAATAATCTGTTGCCAGTGTATGTTCAAATCTAAATAAAGCACTCAATATTAAATCTTGACTGTAATAGAAATCATACAATGCCCCAAACACTTCTTTTACTTCTTTGTCTAAATATGGATATAATTTATCAAATAGCTCATTTGATAAAAGATTTTTAGTCATTGATTTATATAAAGGAAAAGTTTGGTTTGTTAATGTAAAATGTTTTATAAATTCTTCATATTTTAAAATAGTAATAGCTGTTTTTTGATACATAAAATATAACCTTTGTAAATTATTTATATCAAATAAGTCCACTTCTGTTGCCCCGTTTAATAGAGTCTCATATCCAATTGCTCCTGTTGAACCTACAGTTAAAACTTTTTTACAATCTTTATACAATTTCATCATTTGTTTTGTGTTAGATGTTGGAGCAATATATATTCCATCATATTCAAAATAATGTGTTTTATGTGTTTCTAAGGGTTGTTTAGCTAATTTAAATGCTTCTTTTTTTAATATTTCTAAATCACTCATAATAAGACCTCTATTCTTTTGCGTTTACTTTTACTAATGTTTAGTTATTTTTCTGGTTTTAATTTTCGTTGTAATATTTGGGTAGCATAAAAAGTTTTGGCGTTTTTGCAGTATTCGTCGTTTAGTTTTCTTTCTTCTTTGGAGACATGAATGCTTATAGCATCTCCGTTTTGTAAGACATAGTTTTCCGGAGCTGTTTTTCCATTGACTGTGGCTTGATAATCATTTAAGCCACTTCCTTCATAAAAAGCAAAATCCACAACCGTTGCGCCTTTTGCTAATTCATAACGTTCTCCAGTTTCTGAAAATACGGTTATTTTTTCGCCAAATAAAATTTCTTTGGCGTGATTTAGAAATTCTTTATCGTCTCGGTATGTGTTATCTACTTCGGCTAATCCTTGAAATAATTTTTGACCACCCATAGTACTATATTCTTGATGAGATACTCCATAGGTTGCTTTTAAATCCATTGCTTGTGTTCTTATTTTTACTAAAGCATCTTTATTTGTTTTGTATGTAATTAATGAATGAAGGGATTGGTAACGATTTGGTTTAGGATTTCCTATATAATCTATAACATTTTTCGGTTTATATATTTCATTTACTATTCCTAATGTTTGATAACAAGTGAGTATATCCTTTACAATAATCTTTATATTAATTAAATCATCTAATTGAAGCATTTCATTGACATTTCCTTTTAGTGATGCATAGATTTCATAGGCATTTTTATATTGGATTTTTATTTCATGAGCAGTGATGTGTTGTTTTTCTAATTCTTCTTTGACATTATTTTTTGCTCGTTCTATATCTGGTCCGTAATTTCTTTTTATTACTTCTCGCATTCCTGTAATAAGTTTATATTGATATGGATTTAAGATTTCAAAAGAACGGTCTTCTAAAATTTTTTTAATACGATATGCTCCAATACTTTTGGCAAGAGGTACATATAGGGATAGATTTTCTCTTGCTTTTCTTTGCTGTGTTTCTAATGACCAAGCACTGGCTGTTTGCATGTTATGGACACGATCTGCTAATTTTACATCAATCACACGTATATCTTTGATTAAATACTGTAAGATTTTTCTGTCTGTTGCTAATGTAATGTCTTCTTTATTTGCATGAGCAAAAACGTTTGCTTTCGTAACCCCTTCTACGATGTCAGCGATTTCAGAGCCAAAAATTTCTTTTAACTCTTCGTAAGTTATTCTCGTATCTTCGATGGTATCATGAAGAAGGCCCGCACATATTGTTTGGTAGTCTTTGCCTGCATCGATAAGAATTTGGGCAACACCGACAGGATGCATAAAATACGGTTCTCCAGTTAGCCTGAATTGTCCTGCGTGTAATTCTTTGGCTAAATCATACGCTTGTTGAATTTTAGTTCTTTCAAATTCATGAAAATCTTTTAAACCGGTTAATAACACTTTACCACTTCCTAACCTTTTTAAACTCACGAAATATCAAGAAGAATATTGGAATAATACTACCATTTCTCTAATTTCTTGTCAATAAAGAACAAAAAGGAATTTTAGAAAATAAAATGATTGTTTTATATTAAAAAAAGCGCTCCTCTATAGAAGAAGAACGTCTTTTGATTGTTAATTAATTCTGTTCATTGATACAGATGCCGAATAAAGGTCATTTGCTACTAAATCAATGTCGACACCAGAGGTATTAAAGAAACGGAATTTTGAATTAGCTGGTGCATTAAAGATTGCGTTACCACTGATAGTTCCTGTTGCGCAAGGATAGACAAGATTGTGAGTAGATGAATGAGCAATTAGTACATCAAATGGTTCTGTTTGATGGAACTCAATTCCTAGTGCTCTTGGACCACAAGTTCCTGATTTATCTTTGTTACGAACATTAATCCACCAATGTACCATATATTGTCCAGCAGTTGGGACGGTAAATTCTCCTGTAGTTGGATCATATGTGATATCGCTTAATAAATTTGGAACGTTAAATTTTACGGATTCAGTCATTGGAATAGAGGTATTTGACTCATCATGAACCATTGCATAAGAATTTAAATTTGCACCGGCAGGTCCTGTAGGTCCCGTTGCTCCGGTTGCTCCAGTCGGACCAGTTACACCAGCTAATCCTTGTGGGCCAGTTGGTCCGGTTGGGCCTGTAGGTCCAGTTGCTCCAAATAATCCTTGTGGGCCAGTTGGTCCCGTTGGGCCTGTAGGTCCAGTTGCTCCTGTTGGGCCAGTTACACCAATTAATCCTTGTGGACCGGTTGGTCCGGTTGGTCCGGTAAGTCCGGTTACTCCAGCAGCTCCGGTTGGACCAGTTGCACCAATTAATCCTTGTGGACCGGTTGGTCCGGTAGGTCCCGTTGGTCCTTGACAACATGGGCCAGTTGGTCCCGTTGGACCGGTTGCTCCTCTAGGCCCTGTTGGACCAGTTGCTCCTGTAATGCCAGTTGCTCCTGTATCCCCTGTTCTTCCTTGTGGGCCAGTTGGGCCAGTAATACCACAGTCACCTGAAGGTCCTCTTGGGCCAGTTGGTCCGGTTGGACCTGTCGGACCAGTTTTGCAACGATCTACTAAGCAATCTACAACATCGCATAAGCAGTCTGTTTTGCAATTATTGTCTGTTTCCATTTTTCTTTCTCCTTTCACTATTAGTTTTATGTGAAATTTCAAAAATTGACTTGGCGAATATCCCCGCTATTTGAAAAAAGAAATGGATTTTTTTCATTTCTTACTGGTTTTCTTTATTAATTTTTATTTTTTGACAATTGTTTTAGCTTGATATAACTTTTTGTAATATCAACCCTAATTTATTATTACTTGTCTTCTTCTTCAATTTATATATAATATATATTGTATGAGGTGTGATAAAATGGACGAAGTAAATTTGAATTCTTTAAGAATATTTTTAGAAGTAGCAAATTCAAAAAGCTTTTTGGATGCTTCCGAAAGACTTTTTGTATCTCAACCTGCAATCAGTAAAAGTATGTCAAAATTAGAAGAACATTTGGGTATAACCTTGTTTTATAGAACTAATAGTGGAATTTCTTTAACGGCTTCAGGAGAGGTTTTATATAAATATTTAAAGGAGACAAAAGATCTTTTATTATCATGTGAAAGAGTTTTGAAATCCATGAATGATATAGAAAATGGAAAAATTATTATCGGTGTTCAGTCGCATATAGTGAGAAATTATCTTATGGAAAAAATAGATGATTTCAGATTAAGGCACCCAAAAATCAAAATCCAATTAATAGATCAGTCTACCATTTCTTTAATAAATGATTTAGAAGAACAAAAAACCGATTTTGTTGTAGATGCTGCGCCTATTGAAACTAATTATAACAACATAGAAGTAAAACCCATTTGTTCTCTTAGTACTTGTTTTGTTAAATCGCCAAAGAATATATCAAAAATAGAGCAATTAAAGGATTTGGAACACGAAAATTTAATATTACCTGCAGCTCGCAGCTCGCTCCGAAAAAATTTAAATATTTGTTTCAAACGTTCAAGTCTAGAAATGATTCCTATTCTCGAATTTGAAACAGAGGAGCTAATTATTGAAGCAACTCGTCGAAATCTGGGCATTGGTTACGTTGTTAAACCAGCTGTTGAATATTTAGTTGAATCTAAAATTTTAGAATATATTGATATTAATGAAAAACTACCTAAAATGGAAATAAACTTAGTATTCATTAGTAAACATTTAACTGATGTTGCAAAATTATTTATAAAGGAAGAGATTAATTATGAAGATAAACATTTATAATTTTTATAAAGAAAAATATAATCTGGAATCACTTAATTTGAATATTACTGATTCTAAAATTTTATGTTTAATATATGATATGAATTTTAATTATTATTTAAATAATGATAAGTTTATTGAAATAGAAGATATCTTTAATATTTTAGATATAATACAGAACTTCAATCATCAATATAAATTGGAAATTATTAATTTTTATCCCGTATGTTTTTGTGGATCTACACTTGTTTTAGCTTTAAAAACAAATATAGTAGACTGTGTCAAATTAAGTAAACGCAGCAAAGATGATTTAAATTTAAAATATCAGGAATTAATAAATTACCATATTAGAGAGTATTCTGTTTTATTTGTATCGTCCAATGTAAACAAAGAAATAAACACATCCCAAAAATATATTAACAGATATAAGTTCCATGAAAGATTTATAAAAAAATATATTCTTACTGAAAAGAAAAGAAGAAAACAGGAATTAAGAGAATTAATTAGTTCTTTAATTGGTTATAAAGAATCCATTATCGATGTAGCTTGTGGAGATAATTCTGATATTCTTGAAATAGCGAATGAACATAATTTTAAGACTATAGTAGGAAATGATATATGCATAAATTATTTAAAAAGACAAATGAGTGACACGGTGATTTTCACAAATGATGACATAGAATTAAATAGAATAGCTCCAAATAGTTATAATATTTCATTTTGTAAAAACACCTTACATCATATGAGTAATTTATCTAATATTAATAATGTACTAGATTTTTTGAATCGAATAAGCGAAGAAATAATAATAGTCGAAATAGATAATCCTTTAGAAAGTAAAGGATTGCCAAAATTTTTAAACAAATATTTATATAATAAGTTTTTGAAAGATGTTGGATCCTGTTATATAAATGAAAAGCAACTAAAAAACATAATCAGTAAAAAATTTCCTAATCATAAAACGGAATATTATAAATTTGTTAATATACTAGGAACTTATAATATAGTTAAAATTAGAAAAGAGGATAATCATGAATATTAAAGTCGAAACAGAAAAAAAATACTATTGCATGGAACCTGAAAAACTTATAGAACATGCTATTAATTTAAATTTTAAATTAATAGATAAAGTACTAGAATCAGATGAATATTTTACCGATTTAAATTGTGAATTCATAAAAAATCGAACTTGCTTAAGAATAAGAAAAACTAATGAAAAATCGATGGAAATAACATATAAAGGAAAATCTAATTCTTTACTAGGATTCTATTGTAAATTAGAAAATAATATTAGTGCAGATATAGGTAACTATGAGAATTATGTAAAATTGTTTTCTTCACTAGGATACTATAGTTATGTATTGGTTTCAAAAGAAAGAAGTATTTATAGATTGGAAAAGCAACAATGCACCTATAGCATTATGATAGATAAATTACCTAATATTGGTGGATTTGTTGAGTTTGAAATAATGAGTGATAATTTTTCTTTTAAAAGAAATGAATTAAAAATGAAGTTAGATAATTTTTTACATCATTTTAATGAATTTAATTTAAAGGAAGCATCACAACCATATAGAGATATTGTAGCAGATTATATATTTCATAAAAATTTTAAATTTAACGAAGCGCAAGAATTAATGCTAAATATTGATGCAGAAATACAAAATTTAGAGAAGGATTTTTTTAAGAAAAGCAAGAGTAAAATATCTGAATTATGCGGTTATTCAATAAAGTGGACCGAATATAAAAAAAATTCCAGGGTAGATAATAATATAGCCTCATTAGTTGATGACTATTTAGACAATATGATTTTAGATAATAACGAATTGCTGCTTACTATAGAATTATTACAACAAATTGATTTAAAAAAAATCTTTATAACTAATGTTAATGAATTATTCTTTACTCACTTATTTAGAAAATTAAATGTTTTGATAGATAATGTAATATATTCTAAAAGTAATCAAAAATTATATAGAGCAAATCCATCCACAGTGTTTATTTGTGAAAAGGATATTAGAAGAATTAATAATTTTTTATTAATTTTGATAAATCATCAATGATTTTTCATTATTAATCTCCCAGTGCTGAGCGTGTAAATAGCATTTGGTTAAGATAATTTTGAACTCTTTTAGTTCCTTTTTCTGTTATTTAATATAATAACAAATCCCCTATTTTAATTCAAAAAAACCGTATTCTATCGCATATGACAGAAAGAAAATCCAAATAATGTTAAGCTTTAATCTCTATAGGCTTGATTCCATTTTTTTAATATTTTTGGTAAATAAGCATAAATACTTTAATAAAGATTTATTCTTAGAAAATGCAGATTTTATTTCGGTCATTTTCTAACATGTAATCACTTCTTTCAAATTCTTCATTTTGTCATCTCCAATTTACAGACTAGAGGATAACATAAGAATGTACTTAAAGGGATATATCATGTACAATTTTGTACATTACATTCTTATAATATTATTACCATTTTTCTCTTAATTTGCCTTTTTCATAATAAAAAACTTTCCAATTTTTTATTTATCATGGAAAGTTTTTTATTTACACAACTTTGTTCATAATGTAATATTTATACATTTACTACAATGCAATTTAATTAATTTACAAAATACTTTTTAAAACATCGGCTGCTTTTCTAACAAAATAATCATTATCATCAATATTTAAATTATAACTATTTAAAGTATTTTTCATTTCTTCTATATTATTTCCGTTATTGTTCTTTAATAATAAATTATTTTGTTCCATCTCTATGTATGTTCCTACTCCTTTAACATCTTGAATATAGATTTCGTTTTTACCATTACTCATTAAAATATTATGATCCGTTATTTCAAAGATTTTTTTATATCCAAAAGCTTTTATAAATTCATAGGTTTTATCAATATCAATAATCGGACATTTTATGGATTTTTGATTTATAATTTCTCCTTTTTCATTTATTTTTTTTTGCTTTAATGCTAAAACTTTTCTCTTACCGACCGTTTCTCTTATTAAAATATAATTAGAAAAAATCAAATTTTCATTTTCTAAACTGATACTAATATCATTGGGTATCATATAAATATCTTTTAAAATAAAATCTTCCTGAACATGAAATCCTAGGTCAAGCATTTTTTTATACACTTCATCAAATGATTCCTTTGCTCTAACGCATATTTCCAATTCTTCTTTCATAATTATCTCACACTCCTAAATCCTAATTTTTTTATTTCTTCAATGTTGACTATATCGCCCATATGCATACAAAAGACTCTTTTCCTTTCTGAAAATGGAATATAATTAACTAAGTCATTAAGTTGTATGTGTGATTTATACCCATCAGTAGTTACTTCACAATACATAATTTCAATTTCCTTTCTTTTAAACTTTTCTAATATTATATCACTTATCACACATGTATCGCCACTATAAAAGAAATTGGCATGATCAATAATTAAGTGATATCCATAGCTGGGCATTGGAATTATTTTTCCTTTATCATCAACATCGCCATGCAATTGTTCATATTCTTTAATATAATATTCCTTTATTTCTTCTGGTGTTTTAACATCAAAAAGTTTCTCGTCAATACCGTAAATTCCTAATAACATATAAGGGATTCTTTTAATAGGAAAAATAATATTTATCTTTGTTATATGTTTAAATCTCAAATAAAATAATAAACTTCCCAAACTTCCAACATGATCACTATGAAAATGTGTAATGACGATATCTACTTGTTTTATATTATCTGATATTATATTTAATTTTAGGATATTGTGAAAAACCGTTTCTCCGCAATCAAATAATATCATTTTATCTTTTTTTAAAATATAGGCTGAATTATTAGCATTTTCAACTGAAAATGCACCGCCGGTTCCAATAAAATTCAAAATATTTTTCATGTTATTGTTTTGCCTTTCTTTTTAATTCCATAACATTGTATATTTCATTTCTATAATTTTGCAGTTGTCCGTTATTTATCACGTAATCATAATCATAATCTCCGCTTGGCTTATATACTATTTTTTGGTTAGAAGAGTAATATACCCCATTTTGTATTTCCAACCCTAACTCATGTATTACTTGTTGTATGTTATCATCATCCAAAGAATGATTTTTTACCCAAGTGGCTTGTGGAGTATTATTTTTATCGCCTCTTAACAACTGTTTTAATCGTATAATTTTTATAGAATCATTATTTCTCTGAAAATTATTTAATTGAGATAATAAGTTCTCTCTTTCCAAGTAATCAGTCAAGGCTACATCGCACTTAATCTTTCCATTTTTAAATAGATCACTTTCTAAATAATTATTACCATAGCCCAGAATTGTCATGTCAAGTTTCGGATCTAATGCTACTCTCAGAACTTCAAACTCGAGTGGTAAATGCAATGAATTAAACAAATTAAACTTAGTTTCTTCATAAAATATTTTTCCTGAAGTATGTATTCTTATTAATTGGAATAGTTCTTTATATTCCAATATTGCATCTCTTATCTTTTTTAATTCTTCTAATGAATAAAGTGATGGTTCACCATTTCCACTTACCACAAATCTTTTAAATCTTATATGATTTTTTATTAGCTCTGAAAAAATTTTGCTCAAGTTATCCAAATTATCATCTATAGAAAATTTTTGATTATTTTTTGCAATACAATACGGACAATTTTTATTACAATTATATGCCCCTAAAATTAAAGTCAAATTATTAAAATAAGTGAATTCATTATTTATAATTTCCATTACTTTTTCTAAGACTTCATCTTTAGATAAGGTAGTTGTATTAATAGTTTTAGTAAAATTGTATTTTTCCCAAAAACCACTATTTTTTTCTTTTTCATCACGTTCTTTTAGCTTTTTCACGGTGACTTCATAACTTTCTTGGTTCATAAGTATTTTTCTTTTTACACGTTGCACAAAACTACTTTCCAGAAAAATATGATAATCCACCTCAGGATACGCTGCTACCGGCCTTCTTGCATTTAGTAAAACATTACTATTTTGTTTTAAATTATCAATTATTTTCTTTAAAAATCCATTTAAGTGATCTCCAATAATTGTTCCTACAGTAACAGTGTTCATATTCATTTGTGGGGTGTTCAAAACATGATAATCATAAAAATAATTATTAATTCCAATCTCTACTTTATTATTAATTATTTTATATGAAAATTTAATTTGTTGGTCTAATTTTTTCTCTAAGACCATTTTTTTAATTTCTTCTTCATTTAATTTTAATTCATTTATCAGGTAGTAGGTCAATGGCCTGAACAAAAATCCAAAATCAAAATACACAATATTATTAATTTTTTTTAAGAGCATTTCACTTATTGTGGTTTTTCCGCTGCCGGAATATCCACTGATTGCAATCACTTTATACATAACTCATTTTTCCTTTCTACTTTACGTTTCATCATAATGTGTAACAAAATATCACATTATTTATTTTTATTTATTAAAATTGATTGTTTTCCTCCCTTCAGCCAAAATATAGCATAGAATTGATTTGAAAGTAAAATACCAATTTTTCATAAAATTTATAATTTATTTTTTGTATATTAATTATTTTCAACTGTTATAATTTTCGATTATTAAAACATTTATTTATATATAAGATTACAATTTATTATTATTATTACTTTTTTTTATAAGATTTATTCGTATCCTCATAAAGTAGTTGATTTCATCATATTGTTACTATATTTATTAATTTTTGACGGTTTATTGTATTAAATTTTTTTTGCTTTCTTAATTAGAAACTTCTTAGTCGTTCAACATTTTGTTTCTTGTTCGAATTAAAATGTTTTATTTTATATACATTTTTTTAGCAATATAAAAATCAAAAAAAAGCAGGCGTATACCCTACTCACTATTCTTATATAATCAGATAACTTTCTAGATAACTCTTTTCTTTTCTTACTGGTTTTCTTTTAAAAAATTTACAATGGTATCTAGTTTCATACTATGACTAGCTTTTACTAAAATTACATCATCTTGTTTTAATATATCTTTTAATTTTGTTTCTGCTTCTTCGTTTGTTTTAAAATAATACTTTTCTTTTGTAAATTTATCAAACATATTTTTACTTAATACACCGATTGTAATTAATACATCTATTTTTTCGTTGCAAAACTCTCCTATTTCTTGATGATATTTTATTTCATTTTCTCCTAATTCTAGCATATCTCCTAAAATGGCTACTTTTCTATTTTTAAATGTTCCTAATGTTTTTATTGCGCTTTTTACAGAGTCTGGGTTGGCATTATAGGTATCGTTAATTATAGTGAATTTTGCAGTTTTTATTGTATTCATTCTATTGTTACTCATTTGAAATGATGTAATTCCATTTTTAATTTCTTCTGGTGTTAGTGAAAATAATTTTCCGACTGCATAGGCCGCTAAAGCATTATATACGAACACTTCTCCCATCACAGGGATTTCTATCTCATTATTTTCTATTTTACAGATGGTTTTTTCACCGACCATTTTTATATCTGTTGCGACAATATCATTGCCACTTTCTAATCCAAAAGTCACTTGTTTTAGATCTGTTTTGACTGTTTTTAATAAATCGTTATCTCCATTTAATACAAGTACGCCTTTGTCGTTCATTCCTTCTAATATTTCTAACTTGGCTTTTAAAATATTTTCTCTGGAACCAAGAATTCCAATATGAGCAGTTCCGATATTAGTAATTACAGCTACATCAGGACTTGCAATACTTGATAATTCTTTTAACTGCCCAAAGTCATTCATACCCATTTCGAGTACCCAAACAGGTTCATCTTTATAAGCTAAAATATTTAAGGGTAAGCCAATTTGACCGTTTAAATTCCCAGGAGTTTTTAAGATTTTATATTTTTCTTCTAAAACACTTGCTATCATGTCTTTGGTACTTGTTTTGCCAGCACTACCAGTGATAGCAACTACTTTTGCATGACTTTCTATTCTTACATAATGCGCTAGGGCTTGAATGGCAGCTATTGTATCACTCACTAAAATGATTGTAAATGGGTCCTTTTCTTCTATTTTTCCTTCAAAGGAATCTAAAAGACACGCACAAGCTCCTTTTTCTTTTGCATCTTTCCAAAAAAGATTACCATCAAACGTTTCTCCTTTGATACCAATATAGCAATCATTTTTTTTGATTGTTCTTGTATCTTTTGAGTAAGACTCAATCTCTAAATTTTCATCTCCGGTTATCAATTGGCCTTTGGTAATTTCTAGTATTTTTTTTACAGTTAATTTCATGATATATCACTTCCTTTACTCAATTTAACATTTCTTGACACTTTTTGCAACTCTTTCCTTTACTTTACTATATGAAAAAATTATAATAAAAGCCAAAAAAAGAGGTGGCACGATGAGAATTCTTACTACATATGAAATGCAAGATTTTATTCAATTTTTAACTAACTTGTTTATCAAAGAATATAATAAACGCTTTTCTTTTGGCGATATTTGGATAGAAAGCTCTAATATTTTAGCAAATGGATATTGTTTTTATTTTGCCTTAACGGTCCATAAGCTTGTTCCAGAGACAAAAATTGCGGTTTATCCTGGAATGCACCATTTTATCTCTTATCATGATGAATTTTTTGATTATCGTGGCCTTTTACCAGTCATGCAAAATCAAATTCAAATATTCTTGGGCTCTACTGTTTCTCTAGATCATATTTTTATTATAGAAGAAAAAGATTTAACGCAAGAAATTGGTATTGCTGAGACCTATGGCGAATTTAGTGCTACGAAAGATGCCATCTGGAACCAAATAGAGCCAGTCCTTTTAGTAGCTGGTCAAGAATATTTAGAAAATTGTTTTGGCTTTTCATTAGCAAAAAAAATCCCTCAAAATTAGGAATTTTTTTCTTTAATATAGTTTTCTACTTCTTCTAAATCGCTAAAGTGATGTTTTGTATGACCTATGATTTGGTAATCTTCATGGCCTTTTCCAAGAATTAGAAGAACATCTTTTTCTTTTAACATTGATAATCCTTTTTTGATGGCTTCTTTTCTATCCATAATCACTTCATAATTTTCTTTTTCTACACCATTTAGGATATCTTTCATGATGTTTTCAGGATTT
Organism: Candidatus Ventrenecus stercoripullorum; assembly: GCA_018712835.1. Classification (GTDB taxonomy): domain Bacteria; phylum Bacillota_I; class Bacilli_A; order RF39; family UBA660; genus Ventrenecus; species Ventrenecus stercoripullorum. The sequence goes on along the minus strand of DVGF01000028.1, from coordinate 5,258 downwards.
TCTGTTCTTGGATTATCATTTGTAAATATTACATAATCGCTTTTTTCAGAGGCAATTCTTCCCATGATTGGTCTTTTCATTGGGTCTCTATCTCCACCACAGCCAACAATGGTGATAATTCTCCCTTTTTTATGAGCTGTAAATGCATCAATTATTTTCTCGACAGCATCTGGAGTGTGAGCATAATCAATGACAGCCTCACTCATTCCTACTTTTATCGTTTCACAACGACCACGAGGAGGATAGACATCTTTGGTAATTTTTTTGATTTCTTCTTCCGTATAGCCTAAATTATATACGAGTGCAAAGCAAGTTAAATAGTTATAGACGTTAAATTTGCTTTTTAAATTCGTTTCTATCTCATATGTTTGGCCTTTCGTTTGGAAGGTGATTTTCGTCCCCTTTTCAGTATCTTCGTAATCTATAATTTTATAATCTGTACCATTATATCCTAGAGTTTCATAATGTTTTTGAAGGAAAAATTTGCCATATTCATCATCTTGATTTACTATGATAACTCCATCACTTTTTAATTGGTCTAATATTAAAAGCTTACATTTCAAATAATTTTCCATCGTTTTATGATAGTCTAAATGGTCTTCTGTAAGGTTTGTGAAAGCAACTTCACTAAATTCTATTCCTTCTACTCTTTTTTCATCTAGGGCATGGCTTGATACTTCCATTACAAAATGAGTAGCACCTTTTTCTAAAGCTTCTATCATATAAGAATATACATCTAATATTTCAGGTGTGGTATTGGGTAACTCAATTACTTCATCTTCAAAGTAAAAACCAATTGTTCCCATATAGGCTACTTTTACACCTAGTTTTTTTAACATTTGATACATTAGAAAACACGTTGTTGTTTTGCCATTTGTTCCAGTTACACCAATAATTTTTAATTTATTTACTTCTTGGGAATAATTTTCTACTAAATAGTTTTGAAGCCACTTTTTGGTATTTTCAACAATTAGTGTTTCTACTTCGTAATGCCCTTTTTCACAAACAATTTTCGTCGCACCATTTTCAATTGCTTTTTCTATATAGTCATGACCGTCAACCGTATGACCTTTTATTGCAACGAAGGTATCGCCTGGCACTACTTTTCTAGAATCTGTTTTCATTGGGATCATATTTCTTCTTCCTTTCTTTTTCGAGTTCTCTTCATTTCTTCTTTTAAAGTGAATTCATAGAATGCTTTTGCTTCTTCATAGATTTGTAAGTCCATGTCTTGTAAGCAGAATGTAGACGTGTATGACTTTTCTTTTCTTTTGCTATACTCAGTTAAAAGATAGGCAATAATAAAGCACTTTGTTTTTAAATCACAGTTTAAGTTTGGCATTACTATCGCTTTTCCTTGTTTATTTACAATCGTCATTGCAAGAAATGGTAAACTTATGTTACCAGCTCCTTGATAAAAACAATTAAATCCTAAATATGAGGCAAAACCTACTATATCTTTTTCATGGTCTACAAGATATTCTTCCCATAATTCTTCTAGTGATTGGTTCGTTTTCATTATACTTTCCTTTCTTCTCTTTCCTCTAAAGATGCAATGCCTAATTTCTTTTCAAGAATATTTTTTTGTTCTAAAGCATTCAGGACTTGATTATAAATTGGCATACTTTTTTCTAAAGAATCTATAAAGAATTTGTCTGATTCGATACGTATTTGTATTTCCTTTTTCTCTTCTTCTGTCGCTGTTTTCATTTTAAGAGCTTCTTCTTTTATATCTTCTAAATAATAGTAGTAGATCGCCATAAGTACTCCATTTGTTTTGACTATTTTTTCATCAAGCAATGCATTCTCATGGTACTTTTTTAATCCTTCTATTTCATTTACAATATCTTGATGAACACTTAAATACGCTGTTATGTTTTGATATTGTTCTTCTAATCTTTTTTTATTAAATATCATTCGTTTACCTTCTACTATTCTTCAACTTTTTGGATTCTACTCTTTATTTCGTCTACTCCTAATATTTTCATGATGTCATAAAGGTTTGGCGTTCTTGATTTGCCGGTTAATGCAACACGAATGACGGTTGATACATCGGCGACATTACCTTTGAAATTTTCAGGATTTTTCTTGTATTCTTTCATGTTAGAAGCGTATCCTAGAGCATCACACATACTCTTCATTTTGTTAAACCAAACTTCTTCGGTATCGTCTTCGTCGTAATAGTTTTCTATGTAAGTATTTAAAATTTCTTTGATTTCATTTTTATCTGTAATTTTTTGCCATTCGTAGTTTTCTGGGAAAAAATCGCCATACATATAGGCAATATTTGGTAGAACTTCGCTGTACATTCCGTAGTCCTTACGTGGTTTTACAGTGTTTCTTTCGATATTCAATGTTGCTATAATGATGTCTTTGTAGTTCTCTAAATCACTTAAAGAACTCTTATCATAGACACTAGCCCAGTCATATAATTCTTTATAGAACTGTTCAGCTGTAATTCTACTTAAATAGTTTCTACTAATATTTAGAAGTTTTTCCATATCAAATAAAGCTCCGCTGGTACTCATCGCATCAAATGTCACTTTAAATTCTTCGATATCTTTATCAGGATTTGCTAAGAACCATTCTTCGAAATTGGAATTGGCAAGGGTTAGTAAATAGATTTTTACGGCTTCAACTGGAATTCCTTGCTCACTATAAAATTTAACATTTGCTTCTGGGTCTTTTCTTTTACTAATTTTTCTACGTTTTCCATCTTCCTCTTTTTGAATGGTTGCTAGATGAGCATATTTTGGTGGCTCAAATCCTAGTACGTGAAATAACTCCATGTGTAGAGGTAAACTAGAGAGCCATTCATCTCCACGCGTTACATGAGTTGTTCCCATTAAAGTGTCATCAACGGCATGAGCAAAATGATAGGTTGGAATACCATCACTTTTTAATAAAACATGGTCCATATCATTTTCTGGGAATTCTAACTTTCCTTTAATGCAGTCTTCGACGATGATTTTATTATCAAAAGACCCTTTGCTTTTTAGCCGGATTACATAAGGAATACCTGCTTCTACTTTTTCTTTTACTTCGTCCATAGTAAGGCTACGTTCGGCGCTTGCCCATATTCCATAATATCCAATTCGTTGTTTTCTTTTTTTCTGTTTTTCGGTAATTTCCTCTTTTTCTTCATCCGTTAGAAATGATGGATAAGCAAGGTCTTTGATGATTAGGTCTTTTACAAATGCTTGATAAATTTCCACGCGTTTGCTTTGAATATATGGTCCATATTCTCCTACTTCACGCTCCATATCTATTGGATATTCATCAAACGGAATTTGATAGTTTTTTACTGCATCTAATATTTGCTCTATTCCATTTTCTACAAGTCTTTTTTGGTCTGTATCTTCTACTCTTAAGAAACAGACGCCGCCAGATTGTTTTGCAAGACGGTTTGCAACAATTGCTTGGTAAAGAGTTCCAATATGGACAAATCCTGTTGGACTTGGACCAATTCTTGTGACCATTGCATCATTCGGTAAATTTCTTTTTTTGTACTTTTCTTCGTAGTACGCTCTGTCATGCATAACTTTCGGTAATAACATATTTGCATATTCTTCTCTTGTCATAAAATAATCCTCCTAAAATACAAAAAGGCAGCACCACTAAAGGACGAGAAACCCGCGGTACCACCTTATTTTTTTCTTTTCTTGATAACGGGAGTCCCCGGGTTACCTTGTTCACAGTAACCACTCCAAAGGTTCTTCAAAATCACTTGCTCTCTAGTTCCACCATTCCTAGAGTCTCTATGAAGCCATAATGATTTTTACTCTTCTTTGTCTTCGTTTTTCTAAGTTTATTTTAACGTATTTTATAGTTTTTTTCAACTTTTTTGACAAGCAAAACAAAAAAATTTTCATACCCTATAATAGGTGAAGCGTATGAGACATTGCAATCGAAATGGTGGTTTTTTTACTATCTTAGCTATTTTTATATTGTGTATTTTCATTTTTTATCAATTAATTATTACCTTAATTCTTCCTTTTCGCTTTAATATTTTTATCTTGCTAATTGAAATTTGTTTACTACTGTTTTTCCTCTACCGTATAATATGGCCTTACTAGGCTTTCTGTTTTGTATACATAATCTAAAACTTCTCTGATGTTTTTTACTAATTCAAATTCAGTCCCTTTTAATTCAAACTTAGGAGGTATGGATATGACTATAAAAAATAAAAGGCGTTCTTCTTCACTCCAAGGACAATATTTTAAATATTCATGGAAGAGTGTTTCGAAATTCATATCAAAGTAGCAATTTTTATAAAAGCCAATTAAATCTAGAACTGGGGTATCTTTGGTACTTTTTTCCCAACTTAGTAAGCATTCTTCTTTCCCTTTGCAAAAATGTTCTAAACAGAGATGATTATGAATTTGGCATACTCTGTATTTTTTTAACTCTCTTACTTTCTCATACCAAACTTCTAATTCTCTTTCGGAAAATAATAAGGAAGAATAGACTTTGGAAAAGTTATTTAAGAGGAAATACTGGCTTGGAGAAGGATAAATTTCTTTGTAGTACTCTTCATATAGATTATCATAAAAGTATTTTAGATATTCTATATTATCATGAACTTTATCGTATATTTTTTTGAATTCATCTTCGCTTACATCTTTGTAGTAAGTGGTTTTTTGATGAAGTAAAGCAACAACTTTAATAAAATCCATAGCTTTTTGTTCTTTGGGCATCTTGGTGTCTGGAACGTATTCGAAAACGTTAATGCCGTCTCTGGAGTCGTCTAGAAGAGCTGGAAAATGAGTAAAGTTTCTGCTTTGTAAATATTCATAGAGAGTTCTAATATCTTCTCCTTTTTCTTTTATTACGACGTTACCACTTGTGGATTCTAGTATGTGAGCTTTTCCTTGAATTGTGTATTTGTATGGTTTGTAAATTTGTTTTATTACTTCAACACTCTTACGATTCATCATTTTCTGGAATTATGATTTTCATTCCTTTGGATACTTCGCTTAAGTCGTTGTAGTCATTTAATAGGCTTAAGTTGCTATTATACATGGTACAAATGGTTTCTATTGTTTCTCCTTCTTTCACAATATGGATGTGATACGTTGTATATTCATCGGGAGTATTTGACGCTCCGGTTATGATTACATTTTCACTTGTCATGTCTTCTTCTGTGTCCTCTCTTGTTTCGTCGACGGTATCCGCTGGTGCTTCTTCTTTTTCTTCCTTCTTTGTTTCTTCTTCTGATAGTTCTTCTTCTGGTTCCGCTCTATCTTCTTTTTCCATTT
>DVGF01000027.1 GCA_018712835.1 Candidatus Ventrenecus stercoripullorum | reverse complement strand
AGATAGCATCATAAATAAAATGAAATAAAAAATAGTACGGGGGCGACCCTCGGAAATGTGGTCTCAATAAAAAGAGAAAAGGAATACCGTGAGGTATTCCAAGGGAAGAAATAGAAAATTTATTTTCTATTGAATTCCTTTTTGTTCCTATAATATACTCTGTGGTAAGAATGCATATTTTAATTAATGGAAAGGAAAATTATGTTAGAATTAAAGAAAATAAATAAAAGTTATCAAACTGGTGATTTTGTACAACAAGCTTTAAAAAATGTTAGTATTGAATTTAAGAAAAATGAATTTGTGGCGATTTTAGGGCCAAGCGGTTCTGGAAAGACAACGCTTTTGAATATTATTGGGGGACTAGATCGATATGATACGGGAGATTTGATTATCAATCAGAAATCTACTAAGGATTTTAAAGACCGTGATTGGGATGCATATCGTAATAATTGTATTGGTTTTGTCTTTCAAAGTTATAATTTGATTGGACATATTAATATTTTGCAAAATGTTGAAATGGGCATGACGTTATCGGGAGTTTCTTCAAAAGAACGAAAGAAAAGAGCAATTGAAGTTTTAACAAGAGTTGGTTTAAAAGACCATTTGCATAAAAAACCAAATCAATTGTCTGGTGGACAAATGCAGAGAGTTGCTATTGCAAGAGCATTAGCAAATGACCCGGATATTATTTTAGCAGATGAACCTACCGGGGCACTCGATTCGAAAACCAGTGTCCAAATTATGAACCTTATTCAGGAGATTGCTAAGGATAAGTTAGTTATTATGGTTACTCACAATCCGGAACTTGCTCACGAATATGCAAGTCGTGTGATTGAAATGAAAGATGGAGAAGTTGTTAGTGACTCTAGAAAAGGAACATCTAAAAAGGAAGATACGGAGCCTTATACAATCCGTAAGACTTCGATGAGTTTTTTGACAGCTCTTCATTTATCGCTTAACAATATAAGGACGAAGAAGGGAAGAACTCTTTTAACTGCTTTTGCATCTTCTATTGGTATTATTGGAATTGCTCTTATTTTGAGTTTGTCGAATGGCTTTGATAGACAAATTGGTATTTTTGAACAAAATACACTTAGTTCTTTACCAATTGTGGTAAGTCGTCAATCAGTGGATTTAACTGAGGAAACGATGAATCAATTACAAGATGATATGTCTAGTAGTGAAGCGGATTATCCTGATATTGATTATGTTATTCCAACTGAAACTATGATGGATGAGTATACTCATGAAAATAAAATTACGGAAGAATATGTTAATTATGTAGAAAAGTTAAATCCTGATAGTGTTGCTGGTATTTCTTATGCGTATGCTTTAGGACTTAATTTGCTTCAAAAAGTGGATGATAAAGTGGTTCTTTTGAATTCTCAGGATTTAGGAATTCAAAGTATGCCGCATACTTTAAGTGATGATGCAACAGGATACATGGATTTACATTATGATGTTTTAGCTGGGAAGTTTGCGGAAGAGAAAGACGAAATTGTATTAGTAGTAGATAGTAAGAACCAAGTTTCTAAGGATATTTTAGAAGCTCTTGGAATTACAAGTGAGGATAATATTTCTTTTGATACGATTTTGAATTCTACAATAAAGCTTGCTTATAACGATGATTATTATGTGAATTATGGAAATTATTATATTCCAAGTAATGATTTGGAAAGTGTTTATAATAGTGAGAATAATTTGACTTTGAAAGTGGTTGGTATTATTCGTTTGAAAAGTGATTTTCCAAGTTATGTAGCTAGTTCTGGTATTATGTATACGAATGATTTACTCGAAGATGTTATTTTACATAATAGTACTTCTAAGGTAGTTGAAGCTCAGAAAAAGGCTAATTATAATGTGTTATCTGGAGAGATGATTGATACTTCTACTGAGGAAGGAGAAGAGACAAAGGACAATTTGCTTGCTTATTTAGGAGATCATTCTACTCCTTATGCTATCTTTATTTATCCAAATGATTTTGAAACAAAGGATGAAGTGACTGCTTATTTGGATCAATATAATGATGGACTAGAAGAGGAAGATCGCATTGTTTATATCGATCAAGCTAACTTAATGAGTTCTTTATCTAGTAGCATTATGGATGCGATTACGATTGTTTTAATTGCTTTTAGTTCTATTTCTTTGATTGTTTCTTCGATTATGATAGGAATTATTATGTATATTTCTGTTTTAGAAAGAACGAAAGAAATTGGTATTTTAAGAAGTCTTGGAGCACGGAAGAAGGATATTTCTAGAGTGTTTAATGCAGAGACGTTTATTATTGGGATTACTTCTGGACTCATTGGTATTTTTATTGCATGGCTCTTGTTATTTCCAACAAATTCTATTTTATACAATTTGACAGATTTAGAGAATGTAGCTGTGATGAATCCACTTCATGCATTCATATTAATTACTGTTAGTGTTATTTTGACACTCATTGGAGGCTTTATTCCAGCAAAACTTGCAAGTAAAAAAGATCCAGTGATTGCTTTACGTACGGAATAGACAAATTTTGACAAAATTAGACAAAACTTTACAAAATATCGTCCTTGTGGAAATTGGGAAGTTGTTTTAGTATAGGTGCTACCAAACGAGAAAAGTTTGGTAAAGAATTCCCTTCATAGTTCTTTAAAAATTATACATTCATAAATACCCTATACAATACCGAAATTATCTTAGTCACACTTTTTTATAAAAATTGGAAGAGGGAATTCTTTTGAAAGGCAACGGTGGTTGTCTTTCTTTTTAATATAGTACTTGACAATACCAAGTAGTTATGGTATTTTACTATCAAGTGAGGGGTGATACTATTCATACTCAGTTTAAAAAAGGGGTTTTAGAACTCTTAGTACTCAGTATTGTTCGAGATAAGGATATCTATGGTTATGAACTGGTGGAAAAGGTTCGGGAGATTGTTGACGTTAATGAGGGAACTATTTATCCAATATTAAAGCGATTAACAAATGAAGGATATTTTGAGACTTATTTGGAAGAGTCGAGTGAAGGCCCTACCCGCAAGTATTATCATATTACAGTATTGGGACGTCAACATCAAGAAGAAGTGTTAGAAGAATGGAATTTGTTTTCTGAAAAAATTAATCATTTTATAAAGGAGAGGGAGCAATGAAGAAGAGAGAATTTTTAGCAAAGTTGCGTAAGAAGTTATCTGTTTTGGAAGAAAGTGAAATAGATGATATTACTAGAGAATATGGTGGCTATATTGATGAGAAAATAGAGTCAGGAGCTACAGAGGAAGAAGCAGTTTCATCTTTTGGAAGTATTGATGAACTTGCAAAGGAATTATTAAGTGCTTATAAAGTGAAAGTAAAGGAAGAAAAAGAAGACCCGATTGGTAATTTTGCTTCAAAGGTATTACATACTATTGATAAACTTATTGATACGTTAAGTAAGAAGTCTCCACAGGAAATTGTTAAATTTGTAGTTGAAATTCTGATTTTACTTGTTATTATTGGACTTCTTCATATTCCAGTTGCTATGTTGGTTTCTCTAGGTAAAGATGTTTTTTATATTTTATCGAGTCCATTAAATCGTATCTTTTTTACGATATGGCGATTTGTTTTGGAATTTGCTTACTTTATATTGGCTATTATTTTATTTATTCGAATTTTTAATGCTCGTTATTTAAAAAATGTTGAAGTAAAGAAAGAAAAGAAAAACTCGCCACCTAAAAATGCGGAACGTAAGCAAAAGGAAGTTGTTGAAGTTAAACAATCAAAAGGGGCTATTTCTACCATTAGTGAGCTTATTGTAAAAATTTGTGTCTTTTTCTTAAAATTTATGGCTATTTGTATTTTATTCTGTATCAGTTTTTATTTGATAGGAATGGCTATAGTTTTAGTATTCTGTATTTATTTACTTATTCATGGTGTGATGTATTTTGGATTTTATTTGGTGATGATTTCTCTTTTTTTACTCGGATTAATCTTCTTCTGGATTTTGTTTAATTTTGTTTTAGACCGAAAGAATAATGGAGTTAAGATGTTTGTTTCCTTAGCTGTAAGTTTTGTACTTCTTGGTGTTGGTTGTGGTATCGCGGCTATTGAGGTAGCTGAAACAGAGTTTATTAATTCGCCACCTAGTGATATTACAACGGAGACTTTAACAGAGGAACTTACGATGGACGAAGATACTATCTTTATTGGTAATATTTCTGATTATGTTGTGGATAATTCATTGGAAAATGTTTTAGTAGAATATCGTTATTATCCTTTAGGAACAACGATGTCGACAAGAATTACTAAAGATGATGATTATGTCTATTTAGATTGGGATTTAGAAAATATTTATTTAAAAGGGGAATTTTTAGACCATATGATTCGCGATTTAAGCGAAAAGAAAGTTTATAATTATTATATTGAACCAACGATTGTGATTACGGCAAATGAAAAGAACATTGAAATTATTCGCGAAAATCGTCAAAAGTATTATCAATCTGGAACTAATCATACGTCTTGTGATTTTGTAAGAACTTATTTTATCTATACTATTATTGATAGGGAAGAAGATGAAGAAGAAAGTGATACTTTATATGTTGTATTAAATGAGTTCCAAAGTGAGAATTTAGTGACTGTACCGATTTCGAGGGCTCTTTTGGATGGAGTTACAGAAGGATATTATTATGAGTTTACTTTTAATACTTATCAGTCTTATATTGATACGGATATAGAAAATATTTTTGAAGAAAATGAAGTTGTAAGTATTAAGAAAACGGATAAGCCAATTGACGAGCAAATTCATGAAGATAGTTGTAGTGTATTTTATTAAGAAGTTCATCATGCAGATGGACTTTTTGCGACTGTGGTCGCAAAAAAGAAAAATTTTACAAGTTTTGCGATTACAGTCGCAAAACTTGACAAAATAAAATTTGTGGTATAAAATGAATTTAGAGGTGAAGATCATGATGGTTCGTGAAAAATATTTAAATCAAATCATTCAGAGTAAAGATTTAAATTTAATAAAAGTGATTACCGGAGTAAGACGTAGTGGTAAAAGTACATTATTATTACAATATAAAGATTATTTGATATCTCAAAAAATATCGGAAAAAGACATTATATACATGAATTTTGAAAGTGCGAAGTGGTATGATATTAAAGATTATCATGATTTGTATTCTTATGTAAAAGAACAAGTGAAAGATGAGCATAGAAAATATTTACTATTTGATGAAGTTCAAAATGTAGAAAACTGGGAAAAAGCCATTAATTCCTTTATGGTTGATTTCAATTCCGATATTTATATTACAGGGTCTAATGCCTATCTTTTATCTAGTGAACTTACAACACTTTTAGCTGGAAGAGTTTTTACAATTAGGATTTATCCTTTTTCTTTTCAAGAATTTGTGAAGGCTTATCCATTTCATAATCATGAAACTCAATATGAACAATTTGATAAATATTTAAAGTATGGTGGTATGCCAATGCTCATTAATATGAATGATAATGAAGAACTTATGATAAATTATTTAAACGATTTAAAAGAAGTTGTTTTAAAAAAAGATGTTATTTCAAGAAATAATATTAAAGATGTTGTTTTTTTAGATAATTTAATCAAATATATGGCTTCGGTGATTGGTAATTTAACTACTCCTTATTCTATTGCTGAGTTTATGAGAAAAAATGGTAGTTCTATATCTCATGAAACGATAGATTCTTATTTGAAGATGCTTGAAAATGCTTATTTTATTTATCGCGTTCCTAGATTTGAGTTAAAAGGAAAACAATTATTAAAAACACAAGGAAAATATTATTTTATAGATAATGGTATTAAAAATGTGATTGATGGAATGTCTTCTTATGATAGTGGTAGTAGTTATGAAAATTTAGTGTATATTGAACTATTAAGAAGAGGCTATGAAGTTTATGTTGGACAATATGATAATTTAGAGATTAATTTTATTGCAACGAAGCCAAATGATACAATTTATATTCAGGTGTCTCGAAGTATTTTAGATGAGAAAGTAGAGGAAAGAGAGAAAAAATCTTTGCTTGCGATTAAAGATAATCATCGAAAAATTATATTAACGATGGATCAAGTTTCTAATAAACAAATTGATGGAATTGAAGTGATTAATATTATTGATTTTTTAATGCAGTCATAAGTTTTGTGATATTTGAAAGTTCATCCAATAATGGATGAATTTTTTTTGTTTTTATGCTAAAATTGTTATGAGGATGATAAAATGGAAACACTAGATATGGATATGGAAGTAACTCCTACAATTAGTATACTAGAAAGATATGGAGAAAATTTAACAGCGAAAGAGTATATTACAGACCCAGCTATTGCTAGGGATAATGAGATTAAGCAATGTATTTTAACGCTTCTTACTCCTGAGAAAAGTGCTTTGTTAGTTGGTAAGCCTGGTATAGGTAAAACAGCAATTGTAGAGGGGATTGCTTATCGCATTCAAAAAGATATGGTTCCTAATGCTTTAAAAGGATGGGAAATTATTAAAGTGAATGTTACTTCGCTTTTGGGAGAGATTAATACAGATGGGCAAACGGAAAGCCGTATTGATATGTTGGTAAAGGAATTAAATAATAGGGATAAAACTATTTTGTTTATTGATGAAACGCATGTCTTGGTAAATAAAAATACGACAGATAATTCTGGTATTGATTTTGCTAATATGTTGAAAGCAGGACTAGACCGTGGGACAATTAAGATGATTGGTGCAACGACTACTGAGGAATATGAAACGTATATTTTACGTGATAGAGCTTTCTTGCGGAGATTTCAAAAGATTGATGTTTTGGAAACAGATAAACCAAGTACTGTAAAGATTTTGATGGGAACGCTTCCAAAAATAGAGAAAAAGATGGGAGTTAAATTAGATTATACTGATTTCGTGAAAGAACGAATTATGAAGTTTATTGTGGAAATGACAGATGAGTATAAACGTATTTATGAGGTTGCAGCAAGATATCCAGATATTTGTTTGACGATTTTATCAAATGCTTTTACTTATGCTGTTTATGATAATGAGAATACTGTAAAAATTAAACATATTTATAAAGCAATTTGTAATGCTAAAAATATTTATGAAGATGTTAAAAAGAAAGAGATTGAACGATTTAAAGTAGAGTTTAAAGATTTGATATTAGAAGAGCATGTTGATTTGAATGAAAGGGGATAGATTTATGGAGAGTGTTCGAGTTGTTCAAATTGGTTGTGGAAAAATGAGTAAATATATTATGCGTTATATTTACGAGAAGAACGGAAGTGTTGTTGGAGCCGTTGATATTAATCCTGATTTAATAGGAAAAGATATCAGTGTTGTTATGGAATCTGAGAGTAAGGGAGTTCTTATTCAAGATGTTTCTTGTTTAGATAAGATTTTAAAGAAAACAAAACCAAATGTTGCTATTATTACAACAATGAGTGTTTTAAATGATATTGGGGAAGAGATTAGAACTTGTGTAAAAAATGGTGTTAATGTTATTACAACTTGTGAAGAAGCATTTTTTGCTGTGAATTCTAATCCAGTGTTATATGATGAGTTGAATGCTTTAGCAAAGGCATTTAATGTTACGATTATTGGTTGTGGCTATCAAGACGTGTTTTGGGGAAATATGATTTATAGTATTTGTGCGTCTACCCAGCGTATCACAAAAATCAAGGGATGCAGTTCTTATAATGTTGAGGATTACGGGATAGCACTTGCAAAGGCTCATGGAGCTGGTTATACGGCGGAAGAGTTTGATAAAGAGATTGCAGTGATTAATCGTATGAGTGATGAGGAAAGAGAAGAATTAATTGCTAAAAAAGAGTTTTTTCCAAGTTATATGTGGAATGTAGTAGGGTGGCTTGCTAAGAAGTTAAATCTTCATATTGTATCTATGAAGCAAGAATGTATTCCAGTTATGACAGACGGGACTTTAGAAAGTGAAACTCTAGGTATGACTTTAAGTACTGGTATGGTAAGAGGAATGGAAGCAGTTGTTACGGCAACAACGAAAGAAAATATTATTTTAGAAGTAGAGTGTATTGGTAAGGTATATACTAATGAAGAGGCTGATATGAATGAATGGACTATTTTTGGAGAACCTACGACGAGTGTAAAAAATGAAGCACCAGCTACTGTAGAACTTACTTGTGCTGATGTTGTAAATAGAATTCCTCATGTTATTAAAGCAGAAAGTGGTTTTTTAGATACAACTGATTTACCTGAACCAGTTTATATTGTGAATGATTTTCAAGAATATTTATAAAGATAAAAAGAAGACTTCGTTTATTTTGAAGTCTTTTTAAAATGTTAATTAAGCAGTTTTTACAACAAATGGTTCATTTTGAGTGCCAATTCCCCCTTTCCTGTTTCAGAGTTGAAAGTATAACTTGTTCCAATCGCTGGATAGACATTGTCATTTCAAGTTGTACGATAAAGCTAGCAAACATATCACATGTATTTGTAATTGTAAAAGAATATGGAGTTAGACTCTTACCTTCTTCGTCATAAATCGGATATGCATTTTCTAAGTTAACAGCAGCTCCAGGTATATATAGTCCAAAATTGTGCTAGAATCTATAAAATTTTATCTTCATCTAAACTCCTAAAATAATTAATATTTTTTTCTTGTTCATCTTTCTCACTACTTTCTTTTTCACCTATATTTTTACGTTCTCATATACTAGTATTAACTATTTTAAGTTTAGCATACCTCGCATATTTTCGCAACTATCAAAAAAATTAAAAAATAGCATGAGAGAATTTGTTTGGTGAGACCGATGATAAATATTGGTGAAAGATTAAAATATATTCGTGAGACTTATGATGTATCGCAGAAGGAACTTGCTAGTATTTTAGGAGTAAGTCATTATTGTATTTCACATTATGAAAGAAATGATTATATTATACCAATGCGAAAGTTGTGTGCTGTTTCTAATTATTTTCAGTTATCTATTGATTATATATTAGGGTTTACTTCGTTAAAAAAGTATGAGGATATGAAATATCAAGTTGAATTGAAAACGGTTGGTAAAAGAATTTCAGAAATTTGTGGGGAACAAAGTCTTTCTAATGTGGGACTTGCAAAGATACTTAATACTACGGAGTCTAATATTCGTAATTATAAAACAGGGAAAACGCTTCTTTTAACGGCATTTGCTTTGGAACTTCATCAAAAATATTCGTATTCTGTTGATTGGATTGTTGGTAAGACTCAGCATAAATATGTCCAAGAAAAGTCAAAACGTTTGGTCAGATAGCTATAATCTTACTCTTTTGTGCTATACTATAGTTATGGAGTAGGATTATTATGAGTAGAAATAAGAAATTGTTAGTAATTTTTCTTTGTGTTCTTCTTTTTGTGGTTGTTCCTGCTTGCGTGTCTTTTGTTTTGTTGCGTCCTAAATTTCAAGTGAATGAATTTGTGGAAACAGAACAAGTTCAATATAACGCACCTATGGAGTATCATGCTGGAGAAGTTTGTTATGGAAATGTTTTTGGATGCAGTGATGTCCAGGTAAAACGAGAAGGGGAAGTGAATACTTCATCGCTTGGATGCTATCAAGTGACTTATGTTTATTCTTATCAAGGAAAAGAGTTTGAACTTAAGCAAGTTGTGGAAGTTGTGGATACGACACCTCCTGTTTTGACTGTTCAAGAAGAAGAAATAGCTTATTGCCCTAATGGTAGTGTTCCTAATGTTACGGTGAGTGCTGTGGATAATTATGATGGAGATATTACTGATAAAGTAGAAAAAAGATTTGAAGGAGAAGAAATTATTTTCGAATCTACTGATAGTGTTGGTAATACGTCTGTTGTAAGGAAAAAAGCAGTCCAAAAAGATGAGGAAGGGCCGGTGCTTACTTTAAATGGAGATGAGTCTATTTATGTGTTGTTACATGAACGGTATGTTGAAGAAGGTGCTAAGGCAACGGATAACTGTGATGGTGATTTAACGAGTGAGATTACTATTTCTGGTGAGGTTAATACGGATAAAGAGGGAGAGTATACGCTTACTTATTCTGTGAAAGATAAAAGTGGTAATGAAAGTAGTAAAACACGGAAGGTGTATGTGTATCAGAAGAATGTGGATGTCACGCCAAATGGAAAGAGTATTTATTTAACTTTTGATGATGGACCTAGTAAGTATACAAGTGAGCTTTTGGATGTTTTAAAGAAATATAATGTAAAGGCTACGTTTTTTGTGACAGATCAAAATTTAACAAAAGGGTATGACTCAGTTATTAAACGTGCTTATGATGAAGGACATTCGATTGGGCTTCATACAAGTAGTCATAGTTATAGTATTTATTCTTCTATTGATACTTATTTTAATGATTTGTATGCTATTCAAGATAAAGTAAAAAGAATTACAGGGTATACGTCGATGTTAATTCGGTTTCCGGGTGGTAGTTCTAATACGATTAGTAAGAATTATGACCATGGAGCAAGAATTATGAGTCAGTTAAGTAAAGAAGTGGAAAGAAGAGGGTTTAAGTACGTTGATTGGAATGTTGTCAGTGGAGATGCTGGAGAGACTACCAATACTGCGGAAGTTGTTTCTAATGTTATTAATTCTTTGGGAAATAAGAGTACTTATGTTGTTTTACAGCATGATATTAAGGATTTTAGTGTTGATGCAGTAGAGTCGATTATTCAGTTTGGGCTTGCTCATGGGTATACATTCCGAGCATATACGATGTCTAGTCCAACAGTTCATCATTCTATTAATAATTAGGAAAGTATAGAACTCTAAAAAAATCTCACACTAAGAGTGGTGAGAATATGAAAGAAACTTTAGAAAAATATCAAAAGAAAAGAAATTTTAGGAAGACTTTAGAGCCAATAGGAAAAGTTCAGAAATCTAGGAAAAGATGTGTTTTTGTCATTCAACATCATTGGGCTCGTAAGGAACATTATGATTTGAGACTCGAATGGAATGGAGTATTAAAAAGTTTTGCTGTTCCAAAGGGTCTTTCTTTTTCTGCGCACGAAAAGAGACTTGCTATTTTAGTAGAAGATCATCCTATTGCTTATCGTAATTTTGAAGGAGTAATTCCGAAGGGAGAGTATGGTGGTGGCACGGTGATGATTTATGATGAGGGGTACTGGGAGCCTGTTAGTAAGGATGTTGATTTTTCTTCTCATGAACTTAAGTTTATTTTGTTTGGAAGAAGGTATAAGGGAATGTGGACTCTTGTTCCTTTTAAAGAAAATTATTGGTTGCTTATAAAAGAAAAAGATGAATTTGCAAATATGAAAACTCCTCGGTCTCTTTTTAGTGTACGGACAGGGCGGACGAAGGAAGAAATTTCAGAAAAACTTGAGACTTCTTATTCTAAGGGGATTGTGGAAGGGATTTCTATTAGCAATCCTGATAAAACGGTTTTTTCTCGTCCTTCTTTCACAAAACTAGATTTGGTTAAGTATTATCAAAAAGTGTTTTTACGGATGTTTCCTTATCTTGAAAATCGGCTCGTTAGTACGGTTAGATGTCCTGATGGAGTTCCTTTTTATAAGAAGCATTTTGAAAGTACTCATAAGGGTATGAAGAAGGTGTTACTTCGTAAGGATAGTGAGAAACGAAGGGATTATTATTCTATTCGTAATATAGAAGGGCTTATTTCTGAAGTACAGATGAATGGGTATGAGTTTCATCTTTGGGGGAGTAGAGTAAAACGGATGAACCACCCGGATATTATGGTGTTTGATTTGGATCCGGATGAAGGGTTATCTTTACAAAAGGTTCGTGATGGAGTGCGTGATTTAAAGAGTATTTTAGATCAGTTAGGGCTTGTTTCTTTTTTGAAAACTAGTGGTGGGAAAGGGTATCATGTTGTTGTGCCTTTTACTTCGTTTTCTTCTTGGAAATCTTTTACGGATTTTTCGTATAAGGTGGCTAAACTTATGGAAAGTAAGTGGCCTTTAAAATACACGACTCAAATGAGTAAAAAGATGCGGAAAGGAAAAATTTTTGTTGACTGGATGCGTAATGAGAAGGGGAGTACGAGTGTTGCACCGTATTCTGTACGGCTTAAGAAGAAAGCAAGTGTTTCGATGCCTATTTCTTGGCGTGAACTGGATAAAGTAGAACCGGATGGGATAGGAATTTCTGAGGCGTTAGAAAGGCTAAAAAGGCGTGATCCTTGGGAAATGTTTTTTTTGATTCATCAGTAATTTACTTTTTTAGGTAAGTATGATAGATTACTTTAAAGGGTGTGTTCTATGCAAAAGATTTTGTCGTTTGATTTTGTGAAGCTTTTTATGGCTTTGTTGATTGTTGCTATTCATGTATATCCTTTTAGTTCGGTTTCTTCGGAGCTTGACTTTTTCTTTACGCATGTGTTTTGCCGGATTGGTGTGCCTTTTTTTCTTATGACAACTGGGTATTTTGTGCTTAGTCGAGCTATGAAGGATAGTAGTGTTTTAAAAAAGTATACTATTAAGATTTTGAAATTGTATGGTATTTGTATATTACTTTATTTGCCAGTTAATCTTTATGCTCATTCTTTTCAAGGGATGGGTGTCTTAGAAATCTTACAAGCTATTTTTCTTAATGGTACGTTTTATCATTTGTGGTATTTTCCAGCTCTTCTTTTAGGAATGTGGATTGTTTATTTTTTGGCTACTCGAGTAAAGAAGCGGGGACTTGTTTTTGGGATTGTGTCGATCCTTTATTTGATTGGCCTTTTTGGAGATAGTTATTATGGGGCTATTTTGAATGTTTCTTTGCTTCAACAGTTTTATGATGTTATTTTTAACGTGTTTGATTATACGAGAAATGGTATTTTTTATGTTCCAATATTTCTGTATTTAGGGTATTGGATTGGCAATTCTTCTTTTAAGAAATCTTATAAGTATTATTTTATTTGGTTTGTTGTTTTTGTGGCTTTTATGATGATAGAAGGGGGAATTTTACATTCTTTAGGATGGCAGAAGCATGATAGTATGTATTTGTTTTTAATACCTGTTATGTATTGTTTCTTTGCGGGTGTCCAAAAGATATCAACGGGAAATTATAAGACTTTGCGGTCTATTTCTACTGTTATTTATATTGTGCATCCGCTTGTTATCATTGGAGTGAGGGTGCTTGCACGCATTACTAATCTTTCTTTTTTGGTTACTCAGAGCGTTGTTAATTATTTGGCTGTGGCATTCTTTTCTGTTTTGGTTAGTGTGTTGTTTGAAAAGTGTCGACAACGTTTTCATTTTTAATTTTCTTTTTCTAAAATTCCTGTTATAATTATACTAGTGAGGGTGTTATGAAAAAGTTTTATATAATGAAAGATTCAGAAACTGTAGGAAGTTCTGGGAAATGGATTTTAATTCTTTTTGGGATTCTTTATTTAATTATGAATTATTTTGTACTTGATATTTTAATAGTGAAAACTGGTTCTTTGCAAAGTATTTATGATGTAGATATTGAGGTTTTAGGAATTTTTGTTGGTCTTATGTTTTCGGCGTTAATTTCTCTTTATGTGTTTGTAGTACAAAGATGGCGTGGATTTAAGGAAACTATTTGTTATATTGGAGTTAGAACGTATATTGTGACGATTGTTTTAGCTACTTTTTGTTCTGTGTTTGTTCCGGTACTTGCTTATTCCTTTTTTTGTAAAACGCTTTATTATTCGATCGGGTCTTTAATTCTTACTTTTCTTTTAAATGCACTTATTTTGACGTTGTGTTCTCCACTTCTTAATTCGGTGGTATTTCTCTTTGTAATTGGTGTTGGAAGTGTTCTTGCTTTTGTGATTTATCATATTTATTATTTTGTGAAGTCATCTTCTATTAAGAAATCGAAAGTTTGGAAAAATATTCAAACTTATCTTAGTAAGAATGATAAGAAAATTCGGAAAATTGTGTTATATCCTAACAAGGTGGAATTTTATTTACGGAAGAAAGAGGCTGATAAGACGATTTTGTTTCGGGGATATGGAAAGCTTATTCCGATTCATCAGGATGCGTTGCTTTATTTTATGAAACAAGGTTTGTCTAAAGAATATCAGGTGACTGGTCGTGAATTTAAAGGAAAGTATTGTTCTGTTGTTCTTGAGTGTGAAAAAGGGCATATGGAGTTAGAAGAAAAAAGTGTGGAGAAGAAAAAGGCTACTCCGAAGAAGAATGTGAAAAGTTCAGGGAAAAAGAAAAACGTTGGCTAGAAAGTGTCAACGTTTTTAATTATCTTTGTTCATAATTGCTAGGATAATGATGAGAAGAATTGCTACTCCTATACCAAATATTAGGATGTTGAAGACATTTTCGGACATGTATTGTAAGAAAAAATCGCGGATGGAAGTCCATATGTCTGAAAAGAATTCAATGATGGGTCTAAAAAAGTATTCGATATCTGATAAAACGTCTAATATTAACATTATTAATCCTTCTTTCTGAAGTTATTATAATATATACTTGCAAAATACTCAATAATTTGTTAATATAGTTTTACATGGCGGGATTGGTGAAGTGGTTAACACACCAGATTGTGGCTCTGGCATGCGTGGGTTCGACCCCCACATCTCGCCCCATAAATGAATTATTACATTTTTAATGTGATGATAAATGCGGTCGTGCCGAAGTACCGGTGCGGTCTTTTTTTGCATTTTTTATAGATTTTGTTATGTTATTTTGTTACAATTATTATAGCTATTAGAGGTGGGGTAAATGAACGAGTCATTATTTGATTCTAGTATAAATGAATATTTAGAAATATATCATCCTAGTAGTTATCACAAACAATTACAATGGGATATGGCTATAGGATTACAACAAGTTGATAATTTGAAGCCATCAAAGTATCTAGAACAAATTAGTGAAAAAAATATATTAGGCGAACTAACAATCAAAGAAGTAGAGCAAAGTTTAAGAGAATATTATAGTGAAAAAGAAAAGCGTAATAGTGTCAATCATAATGAATTAGAATGTGATTTTGTATCTATGAGAATTGTTGAGTTATTGAGTCTTGATCATTTTGAGTTATCAGTAGATTATTTAAAATATATTCATAAATATTTATTTCAAGATGTTTATGGATTTGCAGGAGAATTTAGAAAAATTGATTTTTCGAAACATGAAAAAATATTAAATAATGATTCGGTTGCTTACGGAGACTGTAAGACGTTAACTGAATCTTTAGAATATGATATTTGTTTAGAAAAGGAAAAAAATTATAAAGAGATGTCTATTGTAGAAGTCATTCAAAATATTACTGATTTTTCTTCTAGTGTATGGCAAGTACATCCTTTTAGGGAAGGCAATACTAGAACAACAGCAGTGTTTATAGAAAAATATTTAATTAGTCTAGGATACAATGTAGATAACTCATTGTTTAAAGATAAATCGGTATATTTTAGAAATGTATTAGTTAAAAGTAATTACTTTAATAATTATTTGAAAATAAAAGAAGATAAAACTTATTTAATTAAATTTTATGAAAACTTATTATTAGGTAAGAATAATAATTTATATTCGGAAGATTTAATTGTGAATGAATTATTTTGAAAGATAAATTGTGAAATTGTATGCTTGCTTTTTTAATATTCGAATAGCAACTAAAATGTAAAAAAGTAATTGAAAGAAGGGATTAATAATATGAATAATAATCAAACATTTAAACCGGATAATCAAACAATAGCTGAATTGTTTTCGTGTCTAGCTATATATGTTATTCCCAATTATCAAAGACAATATAGTTGGACAAATGAACAATTAGAAGAATTGTGGAATGATTTATATGAATCATATATAAATAATCCAAATGAATGCTATTTTTTAGGATCAATTGTTGTAGTTGATGATGGAAATGGACGTCATGAATTAGTTGATGGTCAACAAAGAATAACGACATTAATGATTATGCTAAATGTATTAGCAAAAACATTTCCTAATATTAATGAAAATTCTGAAAGTTTATTAAAAGGTAATTTACAGAAAATTAAACAACTAATATATTTTGATGAAGGAATTAATAGATTACAATTACAGATTGATCCAAATTATAATACATCATTTAAAAAAGTAATAATAAATCAAGAAAGCTATGAATATTTTGAATATCCTTCTCAAGCTAATTTAAAAAAAGATAATCCTGAGTATAAGTTTATAAATACTGCAAAATTTTTTTATGATAAGTTTAATGAACTATTAAAAAACGAAGGACAAAAAGAATTAGATAATTTTGTTAATTTTATATTGTTTCAGACTAATATTATTAAAACAGTTTGTACGAATCAATCATTTGCAATTAAATTATTTTTAGTATTAAATGATAGAGGATTAGAATTATCTGTTTCTGATATTATTAAATCATATCTACTTGATAAATATGATTCTAATGATAGATATCATGAAAATGATAAAGCAACATTTATATCTAATTGGAAATCTATAGAAAAGATATGTAATGATAATGAATTTACAATAGATGATTTTATGGTTTACTTTGAATATTATAAATTAAAAAGTAATCCCAAAAATCAAGTTACAGATGAATTAAAAAGAATTATTCAATCATCTGAAGTGGTATCTTTAGTTGATGAAATGAAATCATTTGCAGATAATGTGGAAAAAGTTTATAAATCTACAGATCCAATTATATACAGTTTAAGATATATTCCATGGCAAGCCTATGTGATAACAGCTTTAGCAAGTATATACCAAGTTAATTATTCGAATAAAGAAGAATTACTAAATGTAATGAGAAGATTTTTCTATATATCATGGATATCTGGTAAAACACTAAATGGTATAAAACAGACATCATTTAATTTAATTGAAGCAATTGTTGATAAAAAAACAATTGCAGAAATAAAAGAAATGTTAAATAAATTTATATATGAAAAAAAACTAATAAGTAATCTTTATCAAGTATTAGAAGATGATGTATATGGTCAAAATTTTTTAAAAGCATTAATTTTATCGCTTGAATATACAATTAGAGAAAAAACAAATACAAGCTTTTATAAAATAAATAATACAATACATATAGATCATATACTGCCACAACATTTTGATAAAAGGTTAAATGAATGGGAAAATATTGAAAATATTGATGAAGCAAAAACATATATTCATAAATTAGGTAATTTAGCATTGCTTTTAGGAAGTAAAAATGAAGAAGCACTAAATCATGGCATGAATATAAAAATGAAAATATATCAAGGAAAAGATAGAAATGAATCAGGTATAACAGCATTTGATACTACAAAGAC
This sequence comes from Candidatus Ventrenecus stercoripullorum, assembly GCA_018712835.1. Taxonomy (GTDB): domain Bacteria; phylum Bacillota_I; class Bacilli_A; order RF39; family UBA660; genus Ventrenecus; species Ventrenecus stercoripullorum. The sequence goes on along the minus strand of DVGF01000027.1, from coordinate 3,360 downwards.
AATAATTGATAATTACAATAAAGGAGATAGCAGCTGGGATATATATCATATTGAAAAAAGACAAGAGTATTTAATGAATTTAATAGAAAACATGCTCAATGTTTCCAAAGAAGATATAGAAAAAGAAAAAATTATTTATACAAAAGAGGTCTCATTATATACGGAAGAAGATCATCTAAAAGATATTCCAGAAAATATTAAGGAAATATATTTAACAATAAAAAATAAAATAATCGAACTAGATGATATTGATATTGAATACAAAAAAACATATATAGCTTTTAAAGGTAGAACAAATATAGTAGATATAATATTATATAAATATTCAATATGTCTTTATATAAATTTAAAAAAAGGACAATTAGAAGATCCATTTAATATAGCAGAAGATGTCAGTAATGTTGGACATCCAGGAAATGGAGATTACAGAGTCCAATTTGATACAGAAAATAAAATAGAAAATGCAATGTTTTTAATAAAACAATCGCTAGAAGTAAATAAAAAAATAGCTTCTTTCAAGCATTGAGATAAAGTTTGTTTTAATAGTAAACTGACACTTTAGAATAGTGGGGCATATAAAGTTAAAGGTGGTAAGAAAATGAGTAATAAAAAAGAAGAACGTGAAGAATTACATAAAATTATATGGAAAATAGCAAATGAATTAAGAGGATCTGTAGATGGATGGGATTTCAAACAGTATGTATTAGGATTATTATTCTATAGATTTATTTCTGAAAATATAGAACATTATGTTAATGAAAACCAAAGAAAAGCAGGTATTTGTAATTTTGAATATAGAAATATCACAGATGAAGAAGCATTGATGGGAAAACAACAAATACTTGAAGAAAAAGGATTCTTCATTTTACCAAGTGAATTATTTTGCAATATCCGAAAAAATGCTGACCAAAATGAAAATTTAAATGTAACAATTTCAAATGTCTTTAATAGCATCGAAGTCTCTGCCAGAGGAACAGCATCAGAGAATGATGTAAAAGGCTTATTTGACGATTTTACAATAGATAATAAATTAGGAAATACAGTAGATGAAAGAAATCAAAAATTAGTTAAGATGCTTAATGCTATTGGTGATTTAAAATTAGGCGATTACCAAGATAATAATATAGATTTATTTGGAGATGCTTATGAATTTTTGATGACAATGTATGCATCTTCTGCAGGTAAATCGGGAGGAGAATTTTTTACTCCACAAGAAGTAGGGGAATTACTTGCTAGAATTGTTATTATGGATAAAACCTCAGTCAATAAAGTATATGATCCAGCATGTGGATCAGGAGGTTTATTATTAAAGTTTGCTAAAATATTAGGAAAAGAAAATGTTAAACAAGGATTCTTTGGACAAGAAATAAATTTAACGACATATAACTTAGCTAGGATAAATATGTTTTTACACAATATAAATTATAACAATTTTAATATAGCAAGAGGAGATACGTTAATTCATCCACAACACTGGGATGATGAGCCATTTGATGCAATAGTATCTAATCCTCCATATTCAATTCACTGGGCAGGAAAAGAAAATCCACTATTAATAAATGATGAACGATTTTCACCAGCAGGGGTATTAGCACCTTCCTCTAAAGCAGATTTAGCATTTACAATGCACATGTTATCATGGCTTTCATCTAAAGGTACTGCTGCAATAGTTGAATTTCCTGGAGTATTATATAGAGGTGGAGCAGAACAAAAAATAAGAAAGTATATGATTGATAATAACTTTATAGATACAGTTATTCAATTACCACCAGATTTGTTTTTTGGAACCACTATTGCTACTTGTATTTTAGTCTTAAAGAAAAATAAAACTGATAATGACATTCTATTTGTAGATGCTTCAACTGAATTTGTCAGAAATACAAATAAAAATAAGCTATCAGACGAAAATATTAATAATATTATTAACTTATTAAAGGAAAGAAAAGAAGTAGAAAATAAATCCTATCTAGCAACCTATGAAGAAGTAAAAGAAAATGATTATAATATTTCTGTAAACTCTTATTTAAAGACTAATTTAAATGAGAAAAAAATAGATATAAAAGAAGTAAATAAACGATTAGCAGAAATAGTACCTAGACAAGAACAACTAAGAAAAGAATTAGAAGAGATAATCAGAGAATTAGAGGTTGATTATCATGAGTAGAATACAAGAGTTAATAAAAGAAAAGTGCCCTAATGGAGTTAAGTTTTATAAAGTTAAGGAATTTGCCAATGTAACAATAGGAGAATTTATTCATAAGAATAAGCAGTCAAACGATGGACCATATCCGGTTTATAATGGTGGAATATCTAACACGGGTTTTTATGATGAATATAATAATGATGGACACAAAGTTATTATCAGTGCTCGTGGTGCAAATGCTGGCTTTGTGAACAGAGTTGTAGGAAAATATTGGGCTGGCAATAGTTGCTATACAATAAGTATTAACGAAGAAAATTTAATTAATTGGAATTATTTATATCAATATTTAAAGAATAATCAAAGTTCGTTGTTAGGGGGGCAACAAACAGGAAGTATTCCTGCCATTTCAAAAAAACAAGTAGAAGAATTTAAAATTGCAATACCAGCTATAGAGGTTCAAGAAGAAATTGTTAGAATACTTGATAAATTTGGCGAGCTAGAAGCGGAGCTAGAAGCGGAGCTAGAAGCGGAGCTAGAAGCGAGACAGAGTCAATATGAGTTTTGGCGTGGAAAATTATTAAATGGTAATAAAGAAATAAAAAAATATAAGCTAGAGGACATAGCAAAATTTACATATGGATTTACTGGTAAAGCTTTAGATTTTGGAAATGCAAGATATATTAGAATAACTGACATTGATGAAAATGGATATTTGCTAAATAATTATTGCAGATATTTGAATATAACTAGTGAAAATTCTAAGTATATATTAAAAAAGGGGGATCTTGTTGTGGCAAGAACTGGAGCATCATTTGGGAAAACATTATTATTTGATAGTGATATACCGTCGATATATGCATCTTTTCTAATTAAAATAGATTTAGATAATAGTAAAATTTTAAATAGATACTATTGGCATTTTAGTAAATCTTCTTTATATTGGAATCAAGCAAATAATCTCGTTTCGAGGGCAGGACAACCACAATTTAACTCTAATGCAATAAAGAAAATACAAATACCTGTACCATCGATAGAAGTTCAAAATAGGATTGTTGAAGTATTGGATAAATTCGATACTATATGTCATGACTTTGGAATAGGGCTTCCTGCAGAAAAAGAATTAAGACAGCAACAATATGAATATTATCGCGATATGCTATTGACCTTTGCTGACAGCAATGAGATAATTTTACAGACAGACAGACAGACAGACAGAC
>DVGF01000005.1 GCA_018712835.1 Candidatus Ventrenecus stercoripullorum | reverse complement strand
GATTATCAAGATAGTCTGTACCAATCCAAATAATAATTGGAAAGTCTGGAATCGAATAATGTAAATTCATACTTGTAAATGCAACGTATTTTTCAATTTGTTTATCTTGTAGCATTTGTTGATAAATTGTTGATAAATATGGAGCAAAACAGCTAATTAACTCATTATCTTTATTTAAAATGCATGCATTAACAGGCGATAAATCAGTTACTAACATTCCATCTTTTTCATATAATTTTTCAAAATGAATCCGTTCTAATAACTCTTCTTTCGTCACAGAAACATCATAATAATCAAAAAACATTAGCAGATTAGCTAACAAAACATCTAAAGAATTATCTTCTGCTCCTATATTTTCTATTGGAAGAATTTCTTTTTTATCAGAATGAAAGTTCACTTGATAAGCATCAGGAGTTTTGTATTGATGCGATCTTTCTGCCTCCTCTCTTTCAGCCTCAGCTTCGCTCTCTATCAAGTCTTCAATTCTTTTTCTTTGCTGCGTATAAAAATCATTTTCTACCAACTGTTCATTCAATCTTAGTTCTTCTAGCAATTTATTTTTTCGTTCATTTTCTTGGGTTACCCAATAAATAGCTATCCCTCCACCAATCACCGTAATAAGCGATAAAACAATTAACACATAATAACTTTTTTTCATACATCCTCCACTACCAAACACAACATAAAAAACAAACTTCAAGATATCTTTCTTCTAAGTAAAATATATCACACCTGATAGCAAAAGTATATAAATTTTAAAATTTTACAAAAAATATGCATAAAATAAATCGAATAACATATACTATAAATGGACAAAGATAATATTTGTCTTAAGAGACTTCTACGTTTCTTACTTATAAAAACTTCATAAACTTAAAAGAAACATCGTTTTCTAAAAAAGTCTATGAAGTTTTTTTAGTTTTTTTAAAATATCAATAACTTTTCCAAACGCATAACAACACATCTGTTCAGTATTCAACATTTTTGTTGTAAAGCATAGTATAAATTAGCTAGGAGGAAACTATGTATTACACAGAAAGACTACAATGGATTAGAGATTGTAAAAACATTACGCAAAAAGAACTAGCAGAATATTTAGGAATTAAACAGCAACAATACGCTCGTTATGAAAAAGGTGTGAACGTAATGCCTGTTACATATTTAGGCCCCATTTGTAAATTTTTAGATATATCAGCAGATTACCTACTAGGGTTAATCAATGACCCAATTCCTTTATCCCAAAAAGAAAAACTTACCAGCTAATTTGGTAAGTTTTTATATACTTTAAAACTAAGCTCTACCAGAATATTTTCCATCACTAGTAGAAATAATAATTTTTTCTCCTTGATTAATAAACAAAGGAACTTTCACAGTATAACCTGTTTCAATTTTAGCATCTTTCATTGCATTATTTGTAGTATTTCCCTTTACAGCAGGTTCAGTTTCTACAATTTCAAATTCAATTTTTTCTGGCAAAGAAACACCAATTAATTCTCCTTCATAATAATCAAGTTTAATTTCTAAACCTTCTTTTAAAAATTTCTTTTCTGCTTCTAATTTACTACCTGGAACTTCCACTTGATCATAAGTTTCAGTATTCATAAATACATAATTGTCTCCATCAGCATATAAAAATTGCATTGGATTATGTTCTACTCTTGCTCTTTCAATTTTAATATTTGTATTATAAGAGTTTTCCACAATAGCGCCTGTTCTTAAATTCTTGAGTTTCATTCGAACAAAAGCACTTCCCTTTCCAGGTTTTACGTGTTGGAATTCTACGATTTGACACAAATTACCATCAATAATAATCGTCATTCCATTTTTAATATCATTAATATTAATATTCATAAAGTTTTCTCCTTACTATTTTCCAAGTTTTGTTTCTTTAAATACTGTTGTTTGACGGCATTTTGGACAATATTTTTTAATTTCCATTTTATCTGGAGTATTTTTTTTGTTTTTTTCACTTGGACGAATTTCATATCCACATACAGTACATTTTAGTCCAAAAAATTGTCTATTATCATTTTTAGCCATAGGTATTTTTCCCTCCTCACTTCAAAGCTATATGTATTTTAGCATAAAGCCAAAAGAATGACAAGTATTTAACCATCACTTATTACGTCTATCATAACGATAAACAACATTTGTAAGGTCATTGTCTTTTCCAATACGTTCGGATACTTTATCAATTTCCTCTAATGTTATTTTTCCATTATTCCTAGCACAGGTAACTAGTTCTTCTTCTGTCAAATACGAAAACAAAGGAGTTGCATTAGAAAAAGAATAATATTCCTCTGGATAATTGAGTTTTTCTGCATCTTGTAAAGAATACGCATTAAAGTATCCATGAACCTCTCCATAATAAATCCCAAAACTTTCTAAAACATAAGTTTCTTTTTCTCCGGATATATCATAAAAATCAGCAACAATCAAATCATTCAAGGGATAAGAAATAAGCCTTTGTTCTTCTAACTCCTCTAACTCTTCAATTTCTAAAGCTAATTCTTATTGCTTTTCAATACATTCTTCTAATGAACGACTTATTTCATCATAACGATTTTTCGTACGCAAATAACCAGTACAAACACCAGCGGTATAAGTAACTAAACAAGCAGCACAAACAGCAACCCTTTTAAGATATTTCTTACGATTAGAACCATCTTCAAGACTCATACTTCTAACATTCCCTTCTATATTTTTATGCTTATAACATCTAAACCATATGAAAATATTTTTTAAAAACTAAACTTTCTTTCTCTCTAACACAACTGGAGAAACTTCATTTTGTAAGAGTGCTTCTTCATTTTCTTTTTCTAACAATATCGTTCGTAAAATTGCTAAATATTGCTTAGTTTCAGCTTCAGTAATTCCTTCTTCCTCCGGATATTTTTGAGAAAAACGTTCAATATTTATTAACAAAGTAAAAATTTGATCCCAAGAAAATGGTTGCAAAAACTCTCGATACGTATCCTCTTTAACAGTTCTTCTAAAACCCTCTATCCTTTGAAGTAATAACAAATCATTTGCTTGCTCAATCCTTCTAACTAACTCTTGTTTATTAAGAGAACGAGCAACAATAATAAGACATTCTCTTCTCGTTTCCTTCATTGGACGCATAACCGCAGCAATTTCTTCTATAGTACTATGTTTTTCCAATGCATAAACTTCAGCCTCTAAAGGGCAATTCCAAACTACTTCTTTTCTTTCCATCATTTCATCCTCTCTTTTCCTTTTTCATCATAAACTCAGGCTTCCAACCGTAATTTCTAAATTGTAATGCATACTCTATTAAATTTTCATCAGAAAGTCCTAAAAAAGCAAAATCTGGTTCCTCTTCCAAAGGAAAATCTGTACGAATATATGCTTTTAACAATTCCAATCCTTTCTTAGAATTCTTTTTCCACTTATCATAAATAGCATAACCTAAAACTTCTGACAAAATAGAAGTAAAAGCACGATTTAATGCACACATATTTTCATAAATACGTTCAAAAGAAAAGTCTTCGCAAGCTAATTCTTCTTCGATACTTCTTTGATGTTCTAAAAACGCATCTGCTTTCTCTGTGACTTGATTATTTTTCCAAACTTTCAATTTCTCTATCTCTTCTAATTGCTCTGGATTGTCAGAAAATCGTTCTTTCAAATAATCAATAAACAAATAATCCATAGTATTGGCAGGAACACTTGCTAATTCCACATGATTATTCCACGGTTCTTTAGCATGCATACCTAAAGCAATACATTCCATAATTTCATGATTTACAAAAAAATAATCTAACAAAGTATTTGTCCCTTGAACAAGATACAAAGAATGTCCTCTAAAATAATCTGGATACATTTTATAATAAACATTTTCTTTTTCTTTTAAATGAGTTACAGCATACCCTGCATTATATTCCTTAGTAAAAACACGAGCATATTCTGCCAATTCTTTATCTTTAAAAGAATCGAAAAAATCTAAAACCATCCTTTTCACAAACTTTTCGTCATATTTTAAAGTTTGAAAATTATCTACTTGAATATCTGGCACAGCCCAGTTTCTAACACAATCAGCCATATCAGTCATAAAAAAGCGGTCTCGAACAGGAGTATTTTTAGCATTGGATAAAAGCTTTTCTTTTAACTTAATATCTTGACTATGAAATAACATATATTTCTGATAAATCAACCAACCTTTTCTATTTTTAGGTTTTGCCCCAGAACAATTCAAAAAATCATAAACTCCTTCTTTCATATTCAACACCGAAAGCTTATGGCTTAATTGATAATCTTTTCTCATTTGTAATTCACCACTAAGAGACTTCCATGACTCATTTAACTGACGAATTAATTCATCATTTTTTAATTTTGTTTTGTAAAATTCTTCATCAAATATTTTCATATTTCTTTTCCTTTCAGGTTCCTCTATTATATGCCTGAACTATAAAAAAAGTCAATTTTTTTAAGTTAAAAAAAAATAGCATGTTTTGTAACACGCTACATAATTAGTTTGTATTAAAAGACTGGTGTAAGCTCTTTTTGAAGTAATTTTATAATTATTTCTATAGCATCCATAACATCTTCATAACTTATGTCTTTTACATATATCTTTTTAAGTTTATATCTATTAAAGTTTGTTTTTAATCTTTCGCTATTTTTTATTAAATAAAAATTAGAAAAAATCATATTTATATCAAATTTTGATGCTCGTCTTTCAAAAGTATTTTTTATTGCTTGTACTAAATCATCTTTATTAATATCATTATAAAACTTAGTTAATAAAATATACAAATCATAGAAATCTTTGGCTCTTGTGTTCATGATATTATCAGTAATAAATGTTTCAAACTTTTCTGCTATAATAGTTTCTTTATTAAAAGCCATAATATTAATATAAGAATCATCAAACATACATTTATATTTAAATTTTAATTCTTTAGGTGTAATAGGATCTCCTACGGTAACATCGATTGCTAGTGGTACTCTTAAATGTTCCTTATATCCAATTAATTTAACTTTTAATCCACCATATTTATCTATTAGTCTAATATCTTTAATATTAACAATTTCAAAAGTTATTCCATCTTTATCATCAATACTTATTATTTCTTTTATTATTTTTTCTAAAGTTTTAGCTTCTAATGGTATTCCTTTTAACATTGTATCCATATCTTGAGTGGTCCTACGTTCATCACCAAATATTGCAGATAATAAAAGTCCACCTTTTAATATAAAATTATATTTGTATTTGCTAATTCCAATGCGATATAATAATCTTTCAAAAAAGTACATCTGCATTATATCTTGTGGTTCTAAATGATTTTCATGTGCTTTGGTTTTAATCTTTATTTTTAAATCTTCAGCATCAATAACATCTATCACTTACATTAACACCTCCAAATATCTATTAACTTCATCTTCAACATTAAGTCTTTTAGAGTATTCTACTAATTTTGGTAAATTCCTATTTGGTTTATCTTGTAAATATTCAGTAATAGCATATTTAACAGTTTCTAAATCCTCTTTACCTTTATTTTTTAATAAATCACAAATACATCTTTCGGCATTATAACACGTAATCATTTGTCCTTGAGGACTTTCAGTTTCAATCTTGCCTAATTCAAATATTTCTTTTTTTACAAAATGCAATTTTACATTGTCTTCATGATTTAATTTTCCATTATATCCTCGGCAGACTGTAATATGGTAAATACTTGGAACTGTTTCACATAAACCTAAAAAATATAATGCTGTATCATATGAAAAAATAGCATTTATTCCATAAATTAAATTAAAATATTCATCTCCCCATGTATTTGGCAAAACATATAATCCATTTTTTACTCTTTCAATTTTTCCGGATTTAACTAGTCTTGTTAAAAATATTCTGTTAATACCATGTTTAGAAATTTCTTTTGACGTAATTACCCCATTATTTACTTTAATTAAATTTAAAATTTGCTCTTCTTTACTCATAACCATTTGTTCCTTTCAACATACATTATATCACAATTGTTAGTTGAAAGGAACACAGAATATAATATATTTAAATATAAAAAGAATGTTTACATATTTTTATGCAAGCATTCTCTTAATTTTAAAAGACTTTTAAAGTTTTTTTATTTTTTTATAAACAATTTTTATATTTTTTCTAAAATACATCTATTCCCTTATTTTATAAGGCCTTACGCATTACGTCCACAACAATTATTGTACTTTTTGCCCGAACCATAAGGTATTTATTATTTCTCAGTCCACATACACTGTGAAATATAAATCCCCAGGGTCTAGATACTCTCCATTAATCACATTAAATTGTTCTTCTTCTGTGAAAACTGCAAAACTATTATATAAAATGACTCCAGCAAGCAACAAAATACAGCACACTGTAAATATTATAATAAACGTCTTTTTACTATCTTTCTCTTTAATTTTTTCTAATTTCATAGCACACACCCATTCTAAGAATAGAGTAAGCTAAAGACCCTCTGCCCGCCAAGAAAAATTGAGTTTTGTAACACGCTACATAATTGTAAATCCAAAATATTACCTTTTAAATCAATGTGGATAACTAGAATCGCTCTTTCATGGTTCTTGGGACTCCACAAAGTGGCCGTCCCTGGGTCCCATCTTTAGGTTTCCTATAAACTTAATTCAAACGGTGAATTTTTAGATCCATCTCCTCCACTTATTTTTACGTTAGAGGATAGACATTAAAATAAACTTAACTGACTTGTTTCAGGCATATTTCCAAATATACCCATTACTCGCATTTTATCAACAGTTGTTTGATTAACTTTCCCACGATTTTGAAAATCTTCGATACTATAGAACGCTTTTTGTTTCCGTTCTTCCATAATCTTCGCTGCTACAGAGTCACCCAAACCATCTAAACTTCTAAATGGCATAATTAAACTATTATCACTCTCATCCATAATAAAGTTATTACCATCACTTTTTTCAATATCAATATTTTTAAATTTAATTCCTCTTGCAGTTGCTTCTAGGGAAAGCTTTAATGTTTCAAGTAGAGATTGCTCTTTGTTAGTCGCATCATACCCTTTACTTTGAATTTCTAACATTTTCGCCTTTATAGAGTCGTATCCTTTACACATAGCCTCAATATCAAAGTCTTGAAATCTTGTAGAAAAGTAAGTTGCATAATATACAAGTGGTTTATGAACTTTATACCACGCGATACGAAAGGCACTTGTAACATAAGCAGCCGCATGAGCTTTTGGAAACATGTACTTTATCTTAAAGCAAGAATTAATAAACCAATCTGGAATATTCGCTTTCTTCATAGTTTCTACGTAACCACTCCAAGTTTCAGGATCCTTACTAGCTTTTCCTTTACGAACAAATTCCATAATTTTAAATGCTTTATATGGTTCCAAACCGCCATACATAAGCTCAACCATAATATCATCACGACATCCGATAACTTTTGAAAAAGGCACAACATTTTTCTGAATTAATTCTTGAGCATTATTAAGCCATACATCTGTTCCGTGAGCAAGACCTGAAATTTTAACAAGTTCGGCAAACGTTGTTGGCTTCGTATCTTTAACAAGTTGAATAGTAAATGGCGTACCAAACTCTGGAACACCAAGCGTTCCGGTATCACACATAATTTGTTCCTTCGTAACACCCAAAGCTTTAGTACTTGTAAAAATACTCATTGTTTCCTTATCGTCTAATGGTACTTTTGTAATATCATCCCCTGTTAAATCTTGGATCATTCTTAGTTGAGTTGGGTCGGTATGTCCCAAAATATCAAGTTTCAACACATCTTGGTCAATCGCATGATAATCAAAGTGTGTCGTCCTCCAAGCACTGGTCGGATCTTCTGCTGGGAATTGGAAAGGTGTAAAATCAAAGACTTCCATATATCCTGGAATTACAACAATTCCTCCTGGGTGTTGTCCAGTAGTTCTTTTGCAACCCGTACAACCAATTGCAAGTCTCTCAATCTCAATATTACGCATCAAAATATTTTTATTTTCACAGTAACCCTTTACATATCCATAAGCAGTTTTTTCGGCAACTGTACCAATGGTTCCTGCTCGATAAACATTATCAACACCGAATAATACTTTCGTATATTCATGAGCACTTGCTTGATTTAAATCTGAGAAATTCAAATCGATATCTGGCACTTTATCCGCATTAAATCCAAGGAAAGTTTGGAATGGAATATCATGCCCATCTTTATGCATCAACGTTCCACATTTTGGGCATTTATAATCTGGTAAATCAAAACCACATTTATAATTATTACCAAGAGGCTCCCCGTTCTCATCATTAAATTCACTAAACTGGCATTTTGGACAACGATAATGAGGGGCTAAAGAATTTACTTCTGTAATTCCCATTAAGTTAGCTACAAAAGAAGAACCAACCGAACCACGAGAACCTACCAAGAACCCTTCATCATTTGAGTGTTTTACTAATTTTTGAGCAATCAAATAAATTACATCGAAATTAGCACCGATAATCGCGGTCATGCGCTTTTTCGCTTCTGCCATCTTCTCTTCTTGTGTCATCTCATCGTCAATACTTAAAGCAATCTCTGTTTGAACAGCATCAGGTCCTTTTGTAACCACATCATGAAGTCTTTTATAAATAACTGCGTCCTCATCACTATTCGCGTTTTTCTTAACTGCTTCAATAAATGGAGCCCCATAAAGCTCTAGAGCAATTCTCTCTTCAATATGATAAGGCAAAGGTTCACCATACCACTCTTTTGCTTTATTATAAACCATCTCTGTTACAGTCATCTGAGAGTTTTCAATCTTAGGCGCAAATGGAATTCCCTTTGTATCAATAATAACCTCGATTTCTTCTACCATATCTGCAATTTTATTAGTATTTTCTACAACAATTTCATACGCTTCTTCTGAGTCTAAGAATGAGAAATCCTCAAGCATTTCTGCGGTTGTCTTTAAATACATATTTGGAATTTCCATTCCCCTTCGATTAAGAGGATGGAGTTTACCATTGAATTTTTGATTTACAATAATTTCACGATAAATCTTATCATCCTTCGTAAGATTATGAACATCTCCCGTTGCAACCACTGGCTTTCCAGCTTCTTTGGCAACTCGAATAATTCTCTTTAAATATTCTTCTGCTTCATAAACACTTTGAAATTTACCATTCGGTCCGATTAAATGAGAAAAAGCACTAATAGGCTGAACTTCAATATAATCATAAAAACTCATCATATTAACAAGCTCTTCATCTTCTTTACTACCCGCCTTATCAAAAATCTCTCCATTAATACAACCAGAACCGATGAGTAACCCTTCTCTAAGTTTACTAACCTCGCGCCTTGGAATTTTTGGCTGTTCATTTTTATAAAGATATTTTGTATTGGCAATAGAAATAATTCGAAATAGATTTTTTAATCCATCGCGGTTTATTGCTATCATCGTCGCATGGAAAGGAAAAGCAAATCGCACTAAAGAGTCAATATCGATATTATCTAGTAATTCTGTTGTCGTATTAATATTTTGGTCATACAAAGACTTACTCATTTTATAAAAAGCAATAGCTGTTCCTTCTGCATCATAATCAGCACGATGGTGTTTATCTTCATCCCAAGGCACATCAAGTCGTTTCGTTAAAGTCTGTAATTTATGATTAGGCCATTCTGGATGAAGCATCCGAGCAATACTCATCGTATCTAAAACAGTATAATCAAAATCTGGTAAATTATATTTTGTACAAGCTGCCTTCATAAAAGAAATATCAAACTTTGCATTATGAGCAACCATTGGACTTTCTCCAGCCCACTCTAAAAAACGTTTAGTAACATCTTCTTCACTATCTTTTCCCGCTAACATCTCATCGGTAATGAATGTTAACTCAGTAATCTTTTTAGGAAGTGGACGATGTGGGTCAATTAATTCATCAAAGCGGTCTAAGATTTTTCCATTCTGAATTTTAACAGCACCAATTTCAATCATCTGGTCGTTACCAGCATAAAAACCAGTTGTTTCAGTATCGAATACAACAAACGTGTCTTCTAAAAGATTATACTCACGATTATTAAAAATAATATCCACATCATCGTTAACGATATTCATCTCCGCTCCATATAATACTTTAAAACGGTCTTTTCCTTCTTTACCTTTATTATATCCTTCTACTGCATGAAATAATTCTGGAAATGCTTGAACACAGTTATGGTCTGTCACAGCAAAAGCCTTTTGCCCCATGGAAGCAATCTTAGAAACTAACGAACTTGCTGGAATAACCCCATCCATAGCGCTCATCATCGTATGCATATGAAGTTCAACACGTGGTACCTCAGCATCATCATGATTACTTGCGTCTTTCGAATCAATCTTTTCCAAAGAACGAACAGACATCACTAAATCTTTAGAAAAATTATCAAATTCTACATTGCCATAAAACTTATACCAAGCTCCTTCTTTTAAAGAGCCCAAAACCGCTTTATATTCTCCTTTATCCTTCTTAAAAATCTTAGCTAAAATAGAGTTTGTCTTATCACTAATTTTTAATGTAATAATATTAATATTATCTCTTTCTAACGTTTCAATACCAAAAATATAAGCCTCAAAAACGACACCTTTCGTATCTCCCATAATATTATTGATAGTAGTAACTTCTCCTGTAATTTCACGTCCTAAAATCAAACTTCCAACAATTTTAGGTTTTTCTTCAATTACTTTTTGCTCTTCTCGAATAGAACGAATTTCTTCTTGTACGCTTTTTTGTAGTTCTTCATTTAAATAAGTATTAAATTCATAAGTTCCCAAACCATACTGTAACAACTTCTTACCAATTTGCCGAAGTTCTTTTTTTGTTTCCACTTCCACAGTCTTATTAATACATTCTACCGTAATCACATCATCATCCATACGAGGATCTTGTTCTAAAACGGTAACCAAAGAAGGCTTTTTCTCTGCACTTTCCTTTAGCATACTTTTCACATAATCCAAAACATCACTTTCCAAAACAGCTAAATAATGAAAAGTAATAATACATTTCTCTTTCCCGTGAATTCCTTTTTTACTACAATCTACTAATTGTTTAGAAACTTCATAAGGTAATACGACATCATGTTTTAAAATAACCTCAAAAAATTCTTCTTTCCGATGCAAAAGAACTTTTTCTATTTCTACATTTTTTAGTTCATCCCGTGCTTCTGGATAACCTATACTATCTAAAAATCTTACTACATCATTTTGCATACAACACACTCCCTAAAGTTTTATATCATTTCTAAAATCATTTGTCTAGTAAAGAGACATAAGTTTGACGTTATATCTCTCCTCCTATTTTTTCAATCTTATTCACATTAATTTGATAATCAGAAAAACGTCTAGCAACGCGTCCCATCACATGAACAACATCCCCAACACGAATTCCCTCTAATTCTTTCATCAAACTAGCAAACACTACAAAGTTTCCAATATTCGTCTCATCACTTGCCGTAACAAAGGCCATCCGCTCCTGTTTTTTCGTCGTAATTTCTTTAATTCTTTCAATCATCACCACACAAGTAATTCTCTTATCATAATTCTGTTTGATATTTTCAAGTTTCATAATCGAAGGGTCAATATATTTACTAGCAGGATGATTAGTTATATAAAAACCATACGTTTCATACTCTTCTTTTCTTTTTTCTTCCGAAGGAATTTCTTCAAACAAAGACATTTCAGGCTTCATAACAAAAGACTCATCCAAATCACTTGTAAGCGTTGCATAATTAATCGCATTATCTAAATTATTCAAAAGCGTATTATGATTATATCCGAACTCCGAGAAAGCCGAAGCATGAATAAGTGCCTCAATTGTTTTTTTCGTAACACTCTTCCCATAAGTACGTGCCACAAAATCAAAAAAGTCTTGATATGGTTTTTCTTTTCTTTCTAAAGTAATTGCTTTTGCAGCTTCTATTCCTAAATTTTTAATAATCGAAAACGGAAGCCTTAAAGACCTATCAGAGATTTTATACTCAAGTTCACTATCATTGATACTAATTGGTAAAATCGTAATATCATGCTTTTTGGAAAGTGCAATATACTCGCGTGTTTTCACCACACTATCAATATTCATATTTAAAAGATTAGCAATATAATAAACCGGATAATAACATTTTAAATAAGCCATTTGATACCCAATAATTGCATAGGATACTGAATGAGATTTATTAAATCCATAATTAGCAAATTTTAAAATAAGTTCATAGATATTTTGTGCTAAAGACATTTCATATCCTCTTTGAATAGCCCCTTTAATAAATTTATCTCGACCATTTTCAATCACATCTCGTTTCTTTTTACTCATGGCCCTTCGAATGACATCTGCTTCGGCAAACGAAAATCCACCTATAATACTTAGGATTTGCATAACTTGTTCTTGATAGACAATAATCCCATAAGTTTCTTTTAAAATAGGCTCTAAAATTGGATGAAGATACGTAATAGCCTCAGCACCTTCTTTTCTTCTGATAAACGCTGGAATATTTTCCATTGGTCCTGGTCGAAACAACGCTATCGCTGCAACAATATCTGAAAAATTATTTGGTTTCAATTGCTTCAAGAAATTCTTCATTCCTTCACTTTCAAATTGAAACACCCCAACCGTATCAGCTGTTTGAAATAAATGAAGCACTTTCGGATCATTTAAATTGATTTGATTAATAGAAATTTTATGTCCTGTATTTTTTTCTATCAATTTCAAAATATTTGCCATAGTAGTAAGATTACGTAACGACAAAAAATCCATCTTTAAAAGCCCCAAATCCTCTAAATAATTCATAGTAATTCCAGTCATCATTTCTTTCCCACTGTAATGAACCGGAATAATCTCATCTAATGGCTTAGAAGAAATCACAACACCCGCTGCATGAGTTGAAATATGTTTTTTTAAGCCCTCTAACTTCAAAGAAATCTGTACCATTCTTTGAATATCTTGATTATTTTCTACATAATATTTTATCTTTTCACTTTCTAAATTCTCTTTCAAAGTTAACTTAGCATCTATAAAAGAAAGAAAATGGTCAATAACACTTTGATTAATTTCTAAAGCTTTCCCAACACTTCGTAATACCAATTTACTTTTTAAAGTACCAAACGTCATAATATTTGCAACAAACTCTCTTCCATAACGTTCTTTTACATACTCTACAACCTCTTCCCGCCGTGTTTCTTCAAAGTCAATATCAATATCAGGCATTGTTACACGTTCAGGATTTAAAAATCTTTCAAAAAGCAAATGATACTCTAAAGGATCAACATCTGTAATCCCTAAAGAATAACTGACCAAAGAACCAACCGCACTACCACGGCCCGCTCCAACTAAAATTCCATGTTTTTTGGCAAATAAAACATAATCATATACGATTAAAAAATAATCAGCAAACCCCATTTTCTCTATAACCGAAAGCTCGTAGCGCAAGCGTTCACTATATTCTTTTAAAACAGTACCATGACATCGCTTCGTAAGTCCCTTTTTAGAAAGAGCCTCCAAATAAAGAAAAGAGTCCTGTTTTTCGTTATCATACTTTGGAATATACCGTTTATCTTTAGGAATATGAATATCAATAGACTGAATAAATTGATTTGTACAATCATCTTCCATAAATTCCTCGAAAGCATATTCCCAAGAATTTTTTTCATAATCTTTTTTTGGAATAAATCCATAAGGCTCTACTTTATCAATGGCTGTTAACATATTCAAATAATAACTTTCATTTCTTTTAAAACACTTTAAATCAGGACAAAAAACCACTTGCTCTGTCACCAAATAAGCATTGTTTTTTTCATATTCAGTAGTATAACCAATATAAAAATTAGAAAACGCTTTTTGATAAGTCGAATAAAAAGAAATAGAAGCATAAGGAAGTACGATATTCAAAAGTTCTTGATACATTTCAATATCTATGATTCCCAATTCCCCTTTTTCTTTCTTGGTATGAATTTTCAAAAGACCTAAATATCCTTCATAATTTCTTGCATAAAGATAAAAAGGAACATGATTGATTTCTACTTCTAAACCAATGATTGGTTTAATGTGAGCTTCCAAACACGAATTATAAAACTCCATCACACCATATAAATTTTCATCACAAATTCCACAGACAGAAATCGAAGAGTCACTACACTTTTTTATCAAGGATGATACCGGTATTAAACTTTTCATCATCGTATAATCTGTTGTTACTTTTAGTGGCACAAACAAAAGTATCACCCCACCTTACTAAAAACTATTATAACAAAAGAAGCATTTTTTTACTATAGAAAAAGGATATTTCTTACCGAAAAATATCCCTTAAAAACTTCAATTATTTCTTTTTTGATAAAGTATATGCTCGGTAAGATTGACTTCCTAATGTTTCAGAAGGTAAATTCTGCATATAGCCTAAATATTCTTCTTTACAATCGCCTTCCACAGTCAAATAATAAATCTGACAACACTTTGCATCCTTAAATACTAAAATTGGTTTCACACTCCGAATCCCCAAATGCCAGTATCCTTGATATCCAATAGACCCCATTCCAGCAGAACAATGAACATGAATACCATCTCTTCCCAAAGAACTTCTTCCACTCATCATTGGCACTAAATTATGAGTTTCAGTCCACTCATTCGTTCTTCCTAAATATACTTCATCAGGATAGAGCCACATTCCTTCTTCTCCAATTATCACTTGTTTCACGTTATTCTTCTTTTTAATATCCAAAACTGCATCTTCATAAACACCAATTTTTTCATTTAAAGTTAAGTTCACAGAATTTGGATTTATAACAATATTTTCTTGAGGAGTAATCATAATATCTGGATTTTCTCCTTGCATTCTTTTTTTTATCTCACTACCACTCAACATTCCAGAAGAGTATGTTCCATAAACAATATCACTTCGGATTGGTTGTGTGATTGAAGATACACTTAAACTTGGAAAAAAAACAAGATTACCAATTTTAATATCCGGATAAATAATAGTTGGTTTCGTAGCTATAATACTCAAAAATAAATAATTAGAAAATTCATCCTCTTTATATCCACTCGTTAATTCCGTACTAACTCCAAGTAAAGATAAAGCAGTTTTTCCATGCATTACAGGAATAAAACCATGTGTCGTAACTTTTTCTATTGTTTTCGTCAAATAAACTTTATGTGGCTGTAATAACAAACCAGTTTCTGGAATTACAATTTTCCGTAAATAATTTGGTTTATCATACAATACTTCATTAAAATAAGTAAAACTTTCTTTAGTATCTACAATATCATATTCAAAAACATATAAGGAATTACCAATCCTTAAATCAATACTATTCGGTTTATTTAATGCCTGACTTCCTAAATTTTCTATCTCAATATTTCCTAAACTCATCTGCCGCTTAATTTCGTTTGTTGTTAACACGCTCTCTCACTAATCCTTTCTCTTTTGAATACTCTTCATTTAATTTAGAAGCAGTCGGATCAATTTGTCTATAATATTTTCCCCGATATTCAATATCCGCATCCCCAATTAACGGATAATAATATAATCTTCCCACAGGCATCCCCTTATATACTCTAGTAGGATTAGAACATACAATTTCCAAAGTCCAAGTTCCTTCAAATCCATTGTCTCCAAAACCAGCTGTAACATGAACTTCCATACCAATCGCTGCTAATTCCTCTAATCCTGATAAAAGCGGAACAAATCCATAAGTTTTCGTGAATTCTTGAGTTCTACCTATATATAATTCATTCGGCTTTAAAATAAATCCTTCTTCAGGAATAACAAATTCTCTAGTGGACGTTGCATTTTTCAAATCCAAATATGGTGCATCATACACTTTAACAGTATCCCCTAAGGTCACCAATATAGAATTTAATTCTAATTGATCCATCCCACCTTCAACATAAATACTACCCCGTTCCAATTCTTTTTTTATACTTTTCTTATCTAACATAACAAACCTCCGATGTAAATTCATTGTAACAAAGTACTTATCAAATAGCAATTCATAATAGACATTTTTCCACTTTTTTATTACAATAAAAAAAAGGATGTGGTTATATGAAAAGAATTCTTGCCCATGGCACTTTTGATATTATTCATTATGGACACTTAAATTATCTAGAAAAAGCAAAAAGTTATGGAGACTATTTAATCGTATTAGTTTCTTCCGATGAAGTAGTAAAAAAAAAGAAAGGAAAAAAACCTTTTTTTAACGAAAAAAATCGTCTAAGAATGATTGAAGCATTAAAAATCGTAGATGAAGTCATATTAAGAGAAACTCCCATTACAAATGAAATGATAAAAGACTTAAACATAGATATTTTTGTAACTACTAAAGAATACTGCCAAGAATTAAATCAATATTGCCAAGTAATTCTAGTAGATAGAACAAAAGAAATTTCATCTACTGCCATAAAAAATTATTTAAGTACAAAAGAATAAAAAACTTATTTCCAATCTTTCACAATTTTCCTTTCTAAGATTGGAATATTTTTTTGCGAATAGATTTTAAAAATTTCTAACAGTTCTATCATATCTTGATAGTTAAACAAACCATCTTTCCTCAAAAACTGTAAATGCTGTAACTGACTTTCCAAAGGCATACCCAAAAATTCTTGTAACAAATACTGTTCATGATAATATCTCGTATAAAAATCCAACTGCTTTGTCACAACATTTAACCCTAAACAGTAACGATAATCCATCTCTTTATGATAATTCATAATCTTATAAGAAAATTTAACACGAAAAATATTTTTAGCAAAAGCATCCATATCTAACGTTTCCATAAACGGTTGAAAAAAGAAAGAAACGCTTTCCGGAACAATACTAAAATCCCTTTTCATTCGCACATTGCTATATAAATAATACTGATGATTTCCAAAGCGAACTTGAATAAATCCATTCAAATACGGATATGAAAAAGAAGACTCACCCGCATAAAAAAACATCGGTTCCATTACTCGAAATCCTGGATCATATAAAACAAACGCCACTCGTCCATCTCTCAAACAAGGATAAAGCAAAAAAGTATGAGCCTCGCGAATAAAGTCATCACCATATTTTGTAGAAAAACCACTTGCTTTACAAGTCACAAAATAAGTAGATATTCCTCTATCTTCTAATCTTTCTTTTAATATTTTAGAAAGACCAATACAATCCCGAACCGACACTTCTGCATGATAATTTTCATAAACTTCATCAATACTTTTGCGTTCTTTTAAAGAAATATCATAAAGAGTAGTCAAAAAAGAAAAATCATTTACGACAACATTTTCTATAATATCTCTCAAAATAAATTTTGACTGTTCTATTTTTTTCGCATCATAAATATCTAACTCCTCTAAAGAAATCATTTTTTTATGAATTAAAATTTCATTATTCACAACATCACATCTTTCTATAACAGATTTATTTTTACAACTACCCCTTTAACTTCTTGATGAAACTTTTGGTAATACTTGTACTCTACCACCCGAAATCCTACCTGATTAAATAAAACTAATACTCCTGGTCTATCTACTTCAAATTCGTCATACAAACTAGAAATTCCTTCCTTTTTCGCATAATCACATAACAATTTTAAGCCTTCTTTTGCATAGCCTTTTCCTCTTTCTTTCGCATCAATAACAATCCCACATTCATATCGGTTTTCCTCATGATTAAACTGGTAATTCACATAGCCAACAAATTGGTTTTCGTCTTGTAAATACGCAAAAAAGCGATGTTCTTTAATTCTTTTTTCAAACATTTCCTGCCATCTACTTTCAGGGAAATCAATACATCCTGTATCATAATGATATCCAAAATAAGATACGTCATACCCAGCATTATAACTCATTGTATCTTCATCACTTTGTAATCTTTCTTCATACCAATAATCTTCTATTTTAGGAATATATAACTTTAACATAACATTGCTCCTTAAATAATACTACACTATCATTTTATCACAACAAAACCATTTTTTTAAACGAAAAAAAGAACGCTTCAAACAAGAAACGTTCTCTCTATTATAATTCAAATTGAGAATTATATAACTGAGCATAGAAACCATTTTGTTTCATCAGCTCATCATGGTTACCAGTTTCAATGATATTACCATCCTTCATAACTAATATTAAATCAGCATTACGAATAGTCGATAAACGATGGGCAATAATAAAGGATGTTTTTCCTTTTGTTAATTTATCCATTGCCTCTTGTACCAACTCTTCTGTTCTAGTATCGACATTACTTGTTGCTTCATCCAAAATCAAGAATGGTGTATCTTCAAGCATACTTCTTGCAATGGTTAAAAGTTGTTTTTGACCACTAGATACAGTATCATTATCCCCAATCATAGAATTATATCCATTTGGAAGTGTTCTGATAAAATGGTCTAGTCCAATCTCTTTACAAACAGCTTTCACCTCTTCATCGCTAACACCTTCCTTGTTATATACGATATTTTCCTTGACAGTTCCTTCAAATAACCATGTATCTTGTAAAACCATCGTAAATAACTCATGAATGTTTTCACGTGTTAAATCTTTAGTAGAAACTCCATCAATTTTAATATCACCTGAATTAATATCATAGAACTTCATCAGTAAGTTAACCATTGTAGTTTTTCCTGCACCAGTTGGTCCAACAATTGCGATTTTCTCACCAGCCTTCGCTTTAGCACTAAAGTTTTTAATCGTTGGCTCTGGATTACCATCATATTGGAAGACAACATTAGAAAATTCAATGTCACCTTTTACTTCACTCTTCTTAAGAGTTACTTTAGCAGTTTCCTTAGGCATTTCTTCTTCATCTAAGAATTCAAATACTCTTTCACTCGCCGCAGCGGTAGATTGTAAAGAAGTAAATGCTTGAGCAATTTGAGTAAGTGGAGACGTAAATAAACGTACATAAGTAATAAATGCAATAATAACACCAAATGTAATTGTGCCATTCATAGTTAACATGGCTCCCACAATACAAACTGCAACATATCCAAAGTTACCAATAAAACTCATCATTGGGTGCATAAGTCCTGATAAGAATTGACTCTTTTTATCACTATCTTGAACATTTTGGTTATATTCATGAAATTTTTCTGTAACCTCACGTTTTCCGTTATAAGCCTTTACAACATTAAGTCCTGAATAAACTTCTTCGATATGACCATTTAAATTACCTAATTCTACTTGTCTTCTTACGAAATACTTCTGAGATTTCGAAAGAACAAAAGTCATACCAATAAAACCTATAATACTAGATAACATAGCTGTTAAAGCTAAAATCCAATTTGTCACAAACATCATAATGACAGTACCTAATAGCAAAGTAACACTACTTACCAAAATACTTAAAGATTGGTTCATAGATTGTGCAATCATATCAACATCGTTTGTAACTCTCGATAACGTATCACCAATCACGTGTTTATCAAAATATTTAAGGGGTAATACATTAATTTTATGTGAAATTCTTCTTCGTAATTCTTGAGCAAAATGGTTAGATACATAAGTCATAATTAAACTTTCACCAAATGTAAATAATCCACTACAAATATAAATAACTGCTAAGAAGATAACAATGCTCTGAATTTTATCCATATCCATAGAAGGCTCGACAATCACGCGAATACTTTCTGGCATCTCATCAATCTTTTGATATAAAAAAGAAGTATTCATATCTGCATTTAAAATACTAGCAACTTTAATAAAATCATATTGGTCTTGACTAGAAATAGTCACTCCATCAATCGTCACTTCTGGGAATAATATTGTTTGAACTGCTTCAGAAAATTCAAAATTTTCACTAGTACTTTGAAGCAATAACTTCTTATCCTCTGTTGTAACTGTAACTGACTCATAAGTAGAGTCTGGTAAAATATAATTTAAAATACTATCTGGCATCTCTAATAATAGACTAGTATTTTCAGTGGAAAGAGATCCTAAAACCTCTTGGAAATTTCTCTGGTCTTCTGCACTAATACTAGAGTCTGCCATGATTTTACCAATTGTTCCTGCATCCATCTGAATATCTAAAATCTCTGGAATTTTTTGAGAGAGTTCTTCTTCAGATAATCTTTCGGATACAGTTGTTGTAAGTTCTTGTAAATTTTCTTGATTCACAACTAATCCTTCTGAAATAGTATCTGTTAAGGTAGCTAAATGATCTGGTGCAATAATGGACAAGATAGATGCCACAATCGCTAAAATAAACGAAATCACAATCAATACATGGAACCGCTTTAATTCCATCATTAATCTTTTCATTGCACCTTTAAAGTCCTTAGCTTGCTCTGTACTTTGTTTTCCTCTATGCATTAGAAAGTTCCTCCTCTGATACTTGTGATAAAGCAATTTGCTTATAGACATCACAAGTCTTTAATAACTCTTTGTGAGTTCCCATACCGACACACTTCCCGTCATCTAAAACGATAATCTTATCAGCATTCATAATCGTTCCAATACGTTGAGCAACAATTACCATCGTGGCATCATGCGCATACTTTTTAAGTTCATGACGAAGACGAGCATCTGTTTTATAATCCAAAGCGGAAAAAGAGTCATCGAAAATATAAATTTCTGGATCTCTTGCAATCGCTCTAGCAATAGAAATTCTTTGTTTTTGACCACCAGAATAGTTTGTGCCTGATTGAGCTACATGAGAGTCCACACCATCATCAAGTTTGTCTACAAATTCTTTTGCTTGTGAAACCTTTAAAGCTTCTTCCATCTTCTTTTCACTGACTTCTTCTTTTCCATTATCTCCATAAGTAATATTACTGCGGATCGTTCCTTGGAATAAGACAGCTTTTTGAGAAACATAACCAAGCTTATTATTTAAAGCTTCCAAAGTATAATCCTTGACATTGACTCCATCAACTAATACTTCCCCGTCTGTTACATCATAAAATCTTGGAATCAAATTAATAAGGGTACTCTTTCCAGAACCAGTAGAGCCAATAATTGCCACAGTTTCTCCTTTATTAGCCTTAAAGGAAATATTCTCAAGCAAATATTCCTCAGCATCCGGATATTTAAACGATACATTCTTAAACTCAATGGTTCCAACCTCTTTCGTCTTACCATCAAATTCACCTTCATCAATGGCAAAATCAGTATCTAAAACCTCATTAATACGTTTTGCGGAAACATCTGCTCTTGGTAAAAGCATAAATATCACAGCTAACATTAAAAAAGACATAATGACTTGCATTGCGTAAGAAGAGAACACTACCATGTTACTAAATAACGTTAACTTCTCTACCATCATCGCATCACGAATTAAGTAAGCACCAATAAAATAGATTAACAAAGTAAGAGAATACATTACTAAATACATAACAGGTTGCATAAACGCAAACTTATATTGATTTGATAATTGTAAATTGGTCAAATTTTGATTGACACCTTCAAACTTATCTTCTTGATACTTTTCAGCATTAAATGCTCTAACAACACGAATTCCCGTTAAATTTTCTCTTGTAACACCATTTACGCGGTCAATTAACTTTTGAACAATCTTAAACTTAGGTAATACAAGAGCCATAATAATCGCGATAGTAGACAATAAAATTACCACTGCAACACCAGTCACAGCACTCCATTGCCATCCCTTATTCAAGATTTTCGTCACGGCCCAAACTGCTGTAATCGGTGCTTTAATAAGAAGCTGTAACCCCATCGCAATAAGCATCTGAATCTGTGTCACATCGTTTGTTGTTCTAGTAATCAAACTACTTGTAGAAAACTTCTTAATATCTTGGATGGCTAAATTTTCTACCTTCTTAAATAACTTTTCTCGAATTGTCATAGAAAAATTAGAAGAAAGAGACGCCATCAAATAACCAGTAATGACAGCAAACACCAAAGACCCAAATGCACACAAAAGCATATAAACTCCTTGCATAACAATATCACTCATCGCACTACCTTCTGTTTGCACTAAAACCGTAATCCTAGACATATAATCTGGTAGTTTTAAATCCAACCAAACTTGTGCCACAATAAATACAATTCCAACTAAAATAGTTAGCCAATCTTTTTTGGTAAAACCTTTCAGTAATTTTAACATACATTCATCCTTTCTATTTACTAAATTTTTCTTTTAAGAAATCGATTGTACTTCGATATTCTTCCTCTGCTTCCTTCGTTGTTTTATATTGAAAACTAGTTGCAAGCATCCCGCGTGTAATAAAGAATAAAATTCGATTTAATCTTCTAATATTCTCTTCTCCTTCAATATTTAATAACGAACAGTCTACTTTTCCTATAAACTCATCTGACTCTAAAGGAACTGGCATTGCTTCTTTATTCTTAGATAACCTAAGATAATCAATCTCAGAAACTTTTACATTTCGAAAAACTTCTTTCGCAAAATTCACATTTTCCTTTTTTCTTAACTTACGAATCAAATAAGTATAAATCGACGTATTAAAGTCAAATAAATCAATTTTTTCTTGTTCTAACTGTTTAGAAATATACTCTTTAAATTTTCCGAGCTCTTCAAAGACAACATCAAATAAATCTTCTTTCGAATCAAAATATTGATAAAAACTTCCCCGCGCAATTCCACTATTCTCAACAATATTTTTAATCGAAGCTTCATGAATAGGAACTCTAGAAAATTCTTCCTTTGCAGCTTCTATAATTTTATTCCGCTTCTCTTCCGGCAAATTATAGAAAGTTTTCTTAGGCATACAACACCTCCAATTACTATTCTATTCACTCACACGCAAAATGTGACAGTGTGTCACAACCAACAGTATATATGACATCGTGTCATAAGTCAAGAAAAAAGCGTAACTTTACATTTCACTTTTTTAAAAAACTCATCATAAAATTAAAAATTAAAATGAAGATTACTATCTTCCACATCATCAAAACTTGTTTCTACCTGATAACGATACTCTATCTTAGTAATAGAAGAGTCATTGACATAGAACATTAACGAGGTATCTCCGCGAAAATATTCATAACCATCATTTCTAACTTGATAGTTCTCTCCATAAACTTGCAACATTCTATCTACCGTATCAGATACTTTCACACCCTCCATAGTAGAAACTTGATCATCCAATAAAGTAACTTGATAAATACGTTCTAAATCCTCTACTAAATACGTAACAACTTCGTAATGCTCATAAGTATAAGTTCTTTTCTGAGTATCTTCTCTCCCCTTCTCTGTATCAATTTTTAAAGCATCTCCATAAGTATCTTTCAAAAAAACATCACCCAAAGGAAACACCATATTATCATACACAAATAAAAAAGCTCCATCTTCCACCAAAGAAGTTTCTTCTTCTTGGTTAGTACATCCTACACTAAAAAGTGTAACAAAACACAATAATAAAATCATCCACTTTTTCATTCTACATCACCTTCCTTTATTGTATAACGTTTTAAGAAAAATTCCTAGTCTCCGAAAAAGAAAACCTTGTTTTCATCAAAACAAGGTTATTAAGATACAACTTTTCCAACACATTCATCATTTTGTATATCAACAATCTCTAAAGTCACCAAAGTATTATTTGAAATATCTTGGTCTGATCTCACTCTCAAATAATTTGAAGTAAATCCCTCATTATTTCGTTCAATTAAAACATCTACTTCTTTCCCTAAAAATTTCATAGCATAATCTCGTTCCAATTCCTTGGATAACTCTGTAAGTCTTTTACTACGTTCATGTTTTTCTTCATTAGACACATGTCCGTCCATAATAGCAGCCTTTGTCCCTTCTCTTAATGAATAAGGAAAAACATGAATTTTACTAAATTGAAATTCTTTTGCAGTTGCCATAGTTTTCAAAAACAATTCTTCCGTCTCACCTGGAAATCCAACAATAATATCTGTCGTAATCGCAATATCTGGACGTATTTCCCGAATTTGCTTTAATTTAGCCCCAAATTCCTCTAAGGTATACTTTCGGTTCATTCTTTTTAAAATTTCATCAGAACCCGCTTGCAACGGAATATGCATATGATTACAAATTTTTGGATTAGAAGCGAGTTCCCCTAAAAACTTATCGTTTAACTCCGTAACTTCAATAGAAGAAATACGAATCCGTTTTAATCCTTCAAATTGACTGATTTCATGAATTAAATCTGTCAAATCATGCTCCGTTCCATATCCATAAGAACCTGTATGAATTCCTGTTAAAACAATCTCTTGATGACCATTCAGCACCAAAGTTTGAACCTCTTGAATTGCTGTCTGAAAATCTTTACTGCGAATACTACCTCTCACATAGGGAATAACACAATAACTACAAAAATTATCACAGCCATCTTGTACTTTTACATAAGCCCTAGTATGTGTAGTAAATTTATCAATTTGCATATCTTCAAATGGAAGTTGTCGACTCTCAGAAAAGAATACATAAGGTTGATGACTTTGAAAATATTCTTCTAATAATTCCACAATTTGACTCTTCTTTTGATTACCTAACAAGATATCAATTCCCATTGCTTGATATTCTTCCTGTTTATGAAAAGAAGAACACCCGGCAACAACAAGCACCGCATTAGGATGCTTTTTCTTAAATTGCCGAACCATTTTTCTTGATTTTTGGTCTGCTATATTCGTAACACTACAAGTATTAATAATAACAATATCAGGAGAGTCTTCTTCATAAACATAATGACTCGCTAATAACTTTTCTTTCATCACTTCTGACTCATAAGCATTTACTTTACATCCTAATGTATAAATATAAAATTTCATAACAAGCACTTCTTTCTTAGGTTATTATCTAGAAAAGGCAAAAAAAAGTCAAGAAAAAAAGTGATAAATGTTAATCCTTTTTTAAAATGATACCTTATCATTAATAAAAAAGATACCGATATATAATATATAATATCTCTTTGGAAAGGAGATGTTTTTATTATATGCATAATAAAGAATATGCATTAAAACTTGTTCA
>DVGF01000026.1 GCA_018712835.1 Candidatus Ventrenecus stercoripullorum | reverse complement strand
AGAAAAAGAATAGAAAACAATGGGCAAAAGAGTCTTATTTTTGATTATTTTAGGAGTATTTTGTTAAAAACTGTAAAAAAATGTTAAAAAATATTAAAAATTTTATTGTCGGTCATTGACGGGGGGGGGGTACTTTAGGCTATAATACACTTAGAATGGGTGTGTACTATGAAACTAGAGAAATTTAAAGAGGAAAATAATAAGAAGACATTTATTGTAATATTTACAGTGTGTTGTATTTTATTACTTGCTGGAGTCTTACTCTATAACAGTTTTGCAGTGTTTACAGAAGAAAAAGAGTTTAATGTGATTAATGGGACTTATCAAGATCCAGGAGACATTTATTTTGCTTATTATGTAGATGGACAAATTACAAGAGACTTACCAAAACAAAACACAGGTTACATTTTTGATGAAGAACAAAGTAATTGTACGAATGGAGTCGTCCCAACATTTGACAATTCTACATGGAAATTTACAGCAGATTACTCTAACTATAATGCGAGTGATTATACAAGAACAAAATGTAATTTATATTTTAAGACCGGAACAAAAACAGTAAGTACAGCTTTAGGAGACCTTGAAGTATATACATATACTCCAGACTTTACAAAGTCAGCATGTGATGATGCAACATGTGAGTCCCATGAAAAAGGAATATTTGAAACAACCGATGATGATGGTGTCTCCTATTACTACCGCGGGAGTGTGGAAAATAATTACGTATCTTTTGCAGGCTATTATTGGAGAATTATTAGAATTAATGGAAACGGTTCTATCCGTATGATATATGATGGAACAGTAGCACATGCAAATGGTGAGACAAGTGAGGATAGACAAGTAGGAACTAGCCAATTTAATCCAGCATATGTTGACAATATGTATTTGGGATATATGTATTCAAATGGAGATGCTCATGGACTTGGAACTTCTTCTACAATTAAAACTGTGAATGATAATTTTTATTCTAGTAACTTATCTAGTTATGCATCTTATTTAGAGCTTAACTCAGGTTTTTGTGGAGATAGAAGTACATTGACTCAGCAAAGTGGTAGTGGTACTGGACGAACAATGACTTATAATAAAGGGTATATAAGAGTGTCTACAAGTAGTCCAAGTTTAATTTGTGAATATCAGAGTGATTACTATACAATATCTACTTCAAACAAAGGAAACAAAGTTTTAACTTATCCTATTGGATTAATTACTGTGGATGAAGTGATATTGGCTGGTAGTTCTGGAGGTATTTTTAATGGTAATTATAATTATGTTAAACCATCTATTACGGGGTATCTAACCACTGGTAATAACTATTATACTATGACACCAATTGGTGGGTATGTTCAATATAATACGAATGGTTGGTTTGCTTTTGTTTTTTTCGTATATGGTAACGGCATGATTGACGGTGATATGGTGTCAAGTGAAGGTGTCAGACCTGTAATTAATATCCGTAGCGATGTCACAGTATCGGGTGATGGAACTATGGATAATCCGTATCGCATACAATAAAATAGTACCAAATTAATTATGATTTACAAAACAATTTTAAAAAATATTACGTGTTCTTTTTCTAGTCTATTTAATGAAATCACCTCATATACTTTTCTAGGTGATACTACTGATGCAAATAAATGGTCTTAATAAAAATGAAGTAGAATTATCAAGAAAAAAATATGGTAGTAATAGCTTAACAGAAATGAAGAAAAAGGGTTTTTTTCGCCTTTTAATTGAATCTTTAGGAGACCCAATCATTAAAATTCTTTTGATTGCTTTAATGATTAAAGTGGTTTTCCTTTTTCGTGACTTTGATTGGTTTGAAACATTAGGAATATTAATTGCTATATTCTTATCGTCATTTATTTCTAGTATCAGTGAGTATGGAAGCGAGGAAGCTTTTAAAAAATTACAAGAAGAAAATGAAAGCATAAAAGTCAAAGTAAAACGTGATGGGAAATTTACAGAAATTTCTATAGAAGAAGTAGTAGTAGGAGATATTGTATTACTAGAAAGTGGCGATGGAATTCCCGCAGACGGTCATTTAATAGAAGGTGAGTTAAGTGTCGACGAGTCAAGATTAAACGGCGAAAGTAAAGAACAAAGAAAACTACCTTTAGGGAGTGAAAATAAACAATCAAAAATTTATCGTGGAAGTGTAATTTATGAAGGCACTGGCTTAATGCTTGTTGAGAGTGTTGGAGATAAAACAATTTATGGGGCATTAGCCAAAGAGGTACAAGAAGAAGAACCAATTAGCCCTTTAAAATTACGACTAAGAGGACTTGCAAAAACCATTAGTAAAATTGGATATATTGGAGCAGTGTTAGTAACATTGTCTTATTTATTTTCCGTGATAGTGATTGAAAACAACTTTGACTTAGAACTCATCAAAGCAACTCTTACAAACTTTCCAGTCATGATGGACCATCTAATTTATTCCTTAACATTATCGGTCACAATTATTGTCGTGGCTGTCCCAGAAGGACTACCAATGATGATTACTTTAGTATTATCTAGCAACATGAAACGAATGCTAAAAAGCAACGTATTGGTAAGAAAATTAGTAGGAATTGAAACAACGGGCTCTTTAAACATATTGTTTACAGACAAAACAGGAACCCTTACCAAAGGACGTCTAGAAGTCATGGAAGTAATCACAGGTGATGCAAAACACATCAAAAAAATAAAAGATATCAAAACAATTCCCAAATATGGCGAAGTTCTAAAACGAAGTATTTTATGGAATAATCAGAGCTTATTCACCGAAAAAGGAGAAATTATTGGAGGAAATTCCACCGATCGAGCCCTTTTATCATTTATGGAGAAAAATGAAAATATCGAAAAAAAGATACTGCATCAAACCCCTTTTGATAGTGCCAAAAAGTATTCTTCTATTACGGTCGAAGAAAGTGGAATAAAAAGAACCTACATCAAAGGAGCAAGCGAAAAAATACTTCCCAAATGCATTCGTTATATGACTTCATATGGCGAAGAAAAACCATTTTTAAACAAAAAAAGTATCGAAGCCGAAATAGATAGACTAACAAAAGTAGGTTGTCGTGTCATAAGCCTAGCGTTTAGCCATGGTGCGGAAGAAGAAAGCAGCCTAACATTTGTAGGTCTTGTTGCCATTAAAGATGATTTACGACCAGAAGCCAAAGAAGGAGTATCACTAATTCAAAATGCTGGAATTCAAGTAGTGATGATTACTGGAGATGCTAAAGAAACTGCTGCCTCAATCGCAAGAGAAGTCGGTATTATCAAGAGTGACTCTGACCTAGTCCTTACCAGTACCGAGCTCAATAGCTACAGTGATTACGAGTTAGAAAGTCTATTACCAAGAATTAAAGTAATTGCTAGAGCCTTACCTCAAGATAAAAGTAAACTAGTAAAAATTGCTGAAAACAAAGACTTAGTAGTAGGAATGACCGGCGATGGAGTAAACGATGCCCCAGCCCTAAAAAAGGCAAATGTTGGTTTTGCTATGGGAAGTGGTACAGAAGTAGCCAAAGAAGCAAGCGACATCGTGATACTAGATGATAATATATTGTCCATCAGTGAAGCCATTTTATATGGTCGAACAATTTTCAAAAGCATTCGAAAATTTATTATTTATCAATTAACATGTAACTTCTGTGCATTATTTTTATCCATCATTGGCCCATTCATCGGGGTCAATACTCCAATCACCATTATCCAAATGTTATGGATTAATATGATTATGGATACATTCGCAGGCCTTGCATTCTCCTTTGAACCAGCCTTAAAAGAAACCATGCAAGAACAACCAAAGAAAAAAGACGAACCAATTATGAACAAATACATGTATTCAGAAATTGTTTGGACAGGCTTTTATTCCGCCTTACTGTGCATATTTTTCCTAAAGTCTCCATGGATACGCAGTTTAATTCGTTATGACATGGAATACAAATACCTTATGACAGCTTACTTTGCTTTATTTATCTTTATAGGTATAGGCAATGCCTTTAATTCTAGAACCCACCGTCTAAACCTTCTAGCTCATCTAAAAGAAAATATTGTCTTTGTAATTACCATTATCTTTATTGCTAGTGTTCAAATTATTCTAATTTATAAAGGTGGCACGGTATTTAGAACCTTTGGACTAACACCATTTGAACTTACTTTAGTATTAATTCTAGCATTCACAGTCATTCCAGTGGATTTCCTAAGAAAACTAATACTAAAGAAAAAAGGAATAAAATTAGGCGTATAAAAAAACACCATTCAACAAAAAATGGCGTTTTTTAAAATTTATGATTTGTTTGGAATTCTTTTAGGAATATAGTCTGCAATAAGTTGAAATTGTTCTAAACTTTCTTTTAATACTTTCATTTCCTCTAAAAAAAGTTCCATATAAAAATCGTAGTCTTGTTGATTTTCCATCATTTCTCTAGCAATATCTAACAAGTTTTGCATATTATTATGAATAAGTTCACGATATCCCTTAAAAGAAGAATTGGATTCGCATAAAGCATTTTTTGCCAAAAGCAACAATTTCTTTTCCTCATCATTACAAAGACTTTCTAAATAGGTTTCTATTCTTACTTGATAATCGTCTTCTTTTATTAGTGGCTCATTCTTTTCTTGAAAAGACGGTTCAGAAATAGGAGTTGGTATTACATTGTCTTTTTTAGAAACACTTTGTTCTTTTGGCATGCGGTTATAGTATAAAATAACCAAACGATTGATAAATGCATCAACATAATCTAGTGGAAAATCTAGAGAAATAAGCATATTTCGAACTTCATCTTGATTAGGAGTAACAAGTTGTTGAAGTGAAAAATTCTTATTCAAAACTTCCTGTAACTTTTGATAAATCGAATATTTATTATTATCCTTTCTTTGTGTTACATAAGAAATATCATTGAATAAAACTTTGAGAAGAAAAGAAAAAATCTCAGCTTCATACTCTTTTACATAACACATCTCACGATAGATAACGGTGTAGTATCCAAGATAATTTTCTCCGTCTTTACCTTCTAATAGCCGAAAAATTTCATAATGTAGTTGAGCACTTTCTTTTTCATTAAAATTAACATTGCCAGTGGTATTAAGATATAGATTGTCCAAATAATTTGCCATGTTATTGTCAGAACGAACATAATAAATAAAATCTGGATTATCTTCAAAATAATATTTTGTAAATTTAAGGGCCTTCCTTTTCTTATTTTGGTATTTTTCTTGAAGAAACTCTAAAAAGAAATGGGCAAAATGTTCATTGATATTTAAAAAAGTGAGATAATCAAGAGCTTCTTGAAAAACAAACCCTTGTTTAGAAAATAAACTTTCCAAAAGAGGTAGCTTTTCTGTTCTTTTTTTATATTCTTCGATCGCTTCCTTGTAATCAAATGATCGAGACATATCTAGAACTTTTTCTAAATCTTTTGAATAATAAGCAAGAGAAAACTCTTTTTCTGAAATTTTCTTAAATTGTTGAATATATGTTTTTAACAGAACTTCAAAAACTTGAAATCTTTCATCCATAGAAAATCCAATCAAACTATTTTCTATAAAAGAAAAATCAAAATAAGAAGAAAAAGTATCAAATCGAATAGAATATCCAAAAATGATGTCTGTGATTAACGAAAGTAAAATGTCGGCCTTATAATGTAGAATTCTAGCGTACGTGATTTTATGAGGATCTTTTTGAACATCTTTTTCCTTTTCCGTATAAGTTTTTCTTTCCAAGCAACTTAAATATTCTTGATATTTTTTTAATATTTTTTTTGAATTGTCCTTTGCTTTCAAAGTAGTCACCTCGGTAGGCTATTCTATCACAAAACCAAAAAAATTCCAATAGAACTCTTTAGAATAATTTTGTTTGCTAATGATAGTACTTATGGTATAGTATTAATATAAGAAGGGAAAAAAGATGAAAGCAAAAAAATTACTAAATAGTTTTAAATATGCATTTACGGGAATAGAAAGTGCTTTTAAAAGTGAAAGAAATATGAAAATACATGTCACGGCAATGGTTCTAGTAATCATTCTAGGGCTTGCTTTAAAAATATCAGTTTCAGAATGGATTGCCTGTTTCTTCTGTTTTGCTATCGTAATATCAGGAGAACTATTTAATACAGCAATTGAAATTACGGTCAACCTTGCTATGCCAAAGAAAAACGAGGCAGCCAAAAGAGCCAAAGACATCGCCGCTGGTGGAGTTCTTGTCTGTGCGATTTTTTCAGCCTTTATTGGCATTTGGATTTTTTTGCCAAAAATAATAGAATTATTCTAAGAAGAAACAATCTTCTTTTTCGTGCAAAAATATAACAAAATTGTTAGAGAAGAAAAGAGTTTTCTATGCTATAATAGACATGTGATGAATATGGAAAGAGTTACAAAGACAAACGAAAAAGGGTTAACAACAGAGCAAGTAGAAGAAAGAATAAAAGCGGATCTTGTAAACTATGATGACCAACCCAAAACAAAATCGATTAAAGAAATTATTATAGGAAACGCATTTACATATTTTAATTTTCTAAATCTAGCCTTAGGTCTAGCTGTTTTTATTGCCGGTGTAATGAACGGAGAATGGCTCCAAGGTTTAAAAAATTGTCTATTCATGATTATTGTCATTGTAAACTCTGTCATCAGTATCGTCGAAGAAATTATTGCTAAAAAAATAATTGATAGATTATCCATGCTATCAGAAAGTACGATTACAACAATTCGGGATGGCAAAGAACAAGAAGTTTCTCTAGATGAACTTGTTTTAGATGATGTAACAATACTCAAAAGTGGTCATCAAATAGTCACAGACTCAGTAATATTAGATGGCACGATTGAAGTAAATGAGTCCTTAATTACCGGAGAACCAGATGCCA
The DNA here is from genome assembly GCA_018712835.1 of Candidatus Ventrenecus stercoripullorum. GTDB lineage: Bacteria > Bacillota_I > Bacilli_A > RF39 > UBA660 > Ventrenecus > Ventrenecus stercoripullorum. The sequence goes on along the minus strand of DVGF01000026.1, from coordinate 6,325 downwards.
TTACCAAGAAAAAAGGCGACATGATATTATCTGGTTCATTTATCGTAAGTGGCACTTGTACAGCAAAAGTATGCCATGTTGGAAGTGACAACTATGTATCCAAAATATCGAAAGAGGCCAAATACGAAAAAAAAGTCAACTCTATGATTATGGGTTCCTTTGAAAAACTATTAAAAATCTTATCCATCCTTATTATTCCAATTGGTATTATTATGTATTTTAGCCAACTAATGGCTACCGATGGTAATGTGACAGGTTCCATATTCTATACTGTTGCCGCCTTAATAGGAATGATACCAGAAGGTCTTGTTTTACTAACCAGTTCCGTGATGGCTGTAAGTGTCATTCGTCTTTCTAGGTATAAAGTCCTTGTCCAACACTTATACTGTATTGAAACTCTAGCCAGAGTAGATGTGATTTGCTTAGATAAAACAGGAACTCTAACTGAAGGAACAATGAAAGTAGTAGACTACGTTCCTTATAAAGGAAATGCCAAAGAAAATCTCAGAAAAATCCTTTGTGTTTACCAAGCAAATTCCAGTGACACCAATGCAACCATGAATGCCTTAAAAGAATATTTTACAGATGAAACAACAGAGAAAAAAAAGAAAGAGATACCATTCTCATCTGAAAGAAAATTCTCAGGAATAGAATTAGCGGAAACGGGCACGATTTATTTAGGAGCACCTGAAATATTACTCAAAGAGAATTTTAAAAAAATAGAGACTCTCATCGCCCCTTATCAAGAAGATAACCGTGTGTTATTAGTAACAAAAGGGGAGGGAAAACTATCTAAAACTCCTCAAAACTTAGAAATACTAGGATTTGTAATAATTGAAGATGTGATTAGAAGTGATGCCAAAGAAACTTTAGATTACTTCAAAAGCCAAGGAGTTTCTGTAAAAATTATTTCTGGAGACAATGTTAAAACAGTATTAAATATTGCCAAAAAAGTTGGCATTGATAACTTAAAAGGAATCAACACTGAAACCTTAAGCGAGGAAGAATTAATTGACTCAGTAAAAGAAAACAATGTCTTTGGTAGAGTAAGTCCAAGACAGAAAAAGATTATTATTGAAACACTTCAAAAATCCGGTAAAGTCGTGGCGATGACAGGAGATGGAGTAAACGATGTCCTAGCTTTAAAACAAAGTGACTGTGCTATTTCTGTAGCAAGTGGATCCGACGCTGCAAGAAACGTTTCACAACTAGTATTACTAAATAATAACTTTAGTTCCTTACCTAAAATTGTTGCCGAAGGAAGAAGAACAATTAACAACATTGAAAGATCAGCATCTTTGTTACTTGTCAAAACAATTTACACCATTTTACTAATATTGTTTAGTGTCATTATTTCATCAAAATATTTCTTTATCCCAATCCAGTTAACCTTAATTACAGCCTTTACAATCGGAGCTCCATCATTCATTTTAGCTTTAGAACCAAATAACGATTTAGTAAAAGGAAAATTCTTATTAAAAATAGTAAGTAAAGCCTTACCAACTGCTTTAACCGTTGTCTTTAACGTCGTACTAGTGACATTATTTACCAAAGTCTTTAACTTATCGTATGAACTTCAAAGTACTTTATGCGTCTTTATTACAGCAATGACTGGCTTTATCTACCTATACAAAATATGCAAACCTTTCACATGGTTAAGAAGCGCTTTATTCTGTACAATGTTAGGGGGCTTTATCTATTGTGTAGTATTCCAATACGAATTCTTTAACTTAATTCCAATGACTCCAGTAAGTACTTTAATTGGCTTTGTATTATGTATCGACTCCCTTTATATTTATAGCAAACTTAATTACGTAATATCCAAAGTATTCCATAAACTAGACCCAACAATTGAAGTAAAACATTAGCGTCAACTTTTTCTGACCAATTTAAAGTGTATACCACGACTAATTTAAAGTGAACACCTTGACTTTTTTAAAGTGCAATGATAAAATAAGATCCGAGAGAGGAAAAAAATATGTTCGAAAGAGAAGTAGAAAATTTAGTAAAAGAAATTAATAATAATTTTAAAATTTTACTTATGACTGGCCCAAGACAAGTTGGCAAAACGACTCTGTTATTAAACTTAAAGCCAAAAAACATGGGCTATGTAACCTTAGACGATGAAGTGCTTCGTAATCAAGCAATTCATGACCCAAAATTATTTTTGGAAGAGCATCCATATCCGTTATTAATTGATGAAGCACAGTATGCGCCCAACCTTTTTTCGGCATTAAAAATGAAAGCAGACGAGGTAGGAGAATGTGGTATGTACTGGCTTACTGGCTCACAGCAATTCGAATTAATGAAAAAAGCATCAGAATCCTTGGCCGGACGAGTAGGCATCATTAACTTAAATAGTTTTACATATGGAGAAATTAAAAAAAACAATCAAAAAGTGATGTTTGAGCCCACAAATCTAAAACAAAGTGATCCTATTTCTGTAAATGATTTATTTGAAATAATTTTTAAAGGTGGAATGCCTGAATTATATAAAAATAAAAACTTAAAAAGAGAATTGTATTTTCAAAGTTATATAGACACGTATATTTCCAGAGATGTTAGAGAAATGACTAAAATAGGAAATTTAGAAGCCTTTAAAAAATTAATTATCAGTGTTGCAAGTAGAACTGGGGAACAATTAAATTATTCTGCATTAGCCCTAGATGCTGGAGTAAGTGTTCCAACAGCAAAATCATGGCTATCTATTTTAGTTTCATCTGGCTTAGTATATTTATTAAATCCATATTTGTCTTCAGAATTAAAGAGAATCACACATATCCCTAAAATTATCTTTATGGATACGGGACTTGCATGTTTTCTAGCAGGGTGGGAAAGTGCTAGAGATTTACAATTAAGTAGTAATGCTGGCCACTACTTAGAAACTTATATTATTAGTGAGATTATTAAATCTTATAATGCAAGAGGCATAAAGCCAAATATAAGTTACTATCGAGATAAAGAAAAAAATGAAATTGATTTAATCATTTATAAAAATAATACTTTATATCCATTTGAAATAAAAAAGACTGCTTCTCCAAACAAGAGCATGATAAAACATTTCGAAAAATTAAAACAAACAAAAAAAGAGATTGGTACAGGAGGAATTATTTGTTTTTATGATCAACTATTAAAATTAGACGAAACAAACTATATTATTCCTATTTCTTCTGTGATTAATGCTTCAAAATAAAACGTTTTAGGTTTTCCTTTTAAACTCAAAAAGATAATTGAATAATCCTGCAAATTATAGTAAACTTTAAGTAGAAAGAAAGTAGGATAAAGAAATGAAAAAACTAAAAAAATATATTTTTAATTCGAATTACAGCCAAACTTTAGGGGGAGGGTTCTTTAGAAAATTAAAGATACCTACTATTTTTATACTAATTATTATCTTAGGAATCTTATGGATTCCTAAGAAAAAAGAAGTTATTTTACAAAATCAAAAAGAAGAAAATACATTAGCAATTTATTTGGAAGATGAACCAATTAACTATATTCCAGAAAAAGACTCTGGATACACTTTAGATATGACAAAGAGTAGCTGTAATAATGGGGTAGAAATATCTTTTGATTACAATACTTGGAGTGTGAAAACAAATTATAGTAATTATACCAGTCAAGATAACACCAGAGTAAAGTGTAGTCTTTATTTTACAGATAAGTATATCGAACCAATTTTAAATGGCACAGACCCAGTTTTAAAAGATCCATTAATACCAGTTACTATAGATGATGATGGTGTGGTTAAAAAAGCGGACTTAGCATCAGAGTGGTATGATTATGAAACGAAGAAATGGGCCAATGCAGTGATATTAGAAGATGAAAGTAAGAATTACGCATCAGGAGAGATTATTCCAGAAGAAAATATCGAATCTTACTTTGTATGGATTCCAAAATATCGTTATCAATTATGGGATTTAGGAAACTACGATAGCCTAACCACAGTAGATACTTCCAAGGTACATGAAATACCAATTATCTTTGGAGATTACAATACGAGTGATAGTGTATCAGGTGAATGCACAACCCCGATGGAGTCTGGGGCTACAGGTAACTGTAAAGTAGGAGATTATATGACACATCCAGCATTCTTAAGTATTCCAAGTACAGGATTTTGGGTAGGTAAGTTTGAAACGGGATATAAAGGAGCAACTACAACAGAGGAGGCAGAGAAAAATGTAAATGATACTAGTAAAATAATAGTAAAACCAAATGTTTATAGTTGGAGAAATATTAATTTGGCTAATGCTCATTTAAATAGTTATAATTATAAACGAGAGTTAGATTCTCATATGATGAAAAACACTGAATGGGGAGCTATGGCATACCTACAACATAGCGCCTACGGTTCTTCTACAAGTGTAAGAATAAACAACAATTCAGACTATATAACAGGATATCAAGCAAATAATGAACCGACGTGCGGTTATACAGGAAAAAATGAAGATTGTAATATATCTTGTAATGACAATACCTGTAACAAACCTTATCCAAATAGTAATCTAGCAAGTACAACGGGGAACATTACAGGTTTTTTTGATACTTCTATGCGGGGCTCAATGGTGTTTGGTGTAATGGCTAATAAAAATGGCGAGCCATTAGCAGGATCAAATTATATTACAGGATTTAATGGCGAGTTTTCCCGTCCGAATATTGCAGGAATGAACGAGTATACTGCGGGAATTGATTATCCAGAACAAAAATATTATGATTTGTATATACATGAAGAAATAAATTATAACATGTCTTTCTATAGAAGAATATTAGGGGATGCGACAGGAGAAATGGGACCATTTTCGTCACATAACAGTATAGCAATTAGAGTTTCTTCTTGGTATGGAGATTCGATTTCTCAATATTTTTCAGATACATACCCATTTGCTGTTCGAGGATATGGTGCGGATGAGGGATATGGGACATTAGCGGGAATTTTTAGCTTTTTAGGCGGTTATGGCAGCAGCGACGACCGACAAACTTCTTTTCGCCTTATTTTAACCCCAACAAAATAAGTACGAAATTATGAAAACTCATGATATACTATTTATAACAAGGTAGTTGATTAGTATGTTAAAAGAATTTCTAGAAAAACAAAAGAATGGAGAATATATCTCAACGTATCTCTATGAGTCTGTCAAAGATGAGTTAGACACAACATTTGATATAAATTCCTATAACGAACAAGCATTAGAAAAACTCTATGTAAAATATCAAACTTACTTTGCTACGATGTTTTTAGATATTGATAGAAATATTAGTTTGGATAAAGAACAAATAAAAGCAATTCTAGCCGATGAAGACTACTCTTTAATTATCGCAGGAGCAGGATCTGGCAAAACAACAACTATGGTTGCCAAAGTAAAATATTTAGTAGATATAAAGCATGTAAACCCTAGTAGTATTTTGGTAATGAGTTATACTAAAAAAGCCACGGAAGAATTAGAAAAAAGAATAGTTTATGATTTTGGGATTCCCGCTCGTGTTACTACTATTCATTCTTTAGGCTATCAATATATTCGAAAAATCTTTTATCCAAGAAAATGTTATATTGTTGATAACAATTTAAAACGAACCATTTTTAAGAATTACTTTGAAGAAAAGATTTTCCCTTATAAATGGAAAATAAAACAAATTGTTGAAAATTTTCATACAAAGGAAAAAGATAGTCAATTTTTTTTCAGTAAATTTTTTATGGAACATTATGAAAAATTTTCTACATATCAAGAATTTTTTGACTTTTACAAAAAAGAAACTATTAGAGAAACGCTAGATATCGAAGAAAAAGTAACAAGTATTATAGATAGTTATTTAAATGCTGAAACTCCTAAAACAATTCAAAATGAATTAGTGAAATCAATTGGTGAAGCTAAAATAGCAAACTTTCTTTATTGTAACGGGATTTCATACACTTATGAAAAAGTATATGAAGAATTAATGGATGATTATAAAATATATAGACCGGATTTTACAATTGAAAGCGGTGGCGAAAAAATTTATATTGAATATTTTGGCCTTTCTAATTGTAAAGAAGAAGATATGCAGAAATACAATAAAATAAAAGAGTTGAAAATTGCCTACCATCAAACCCATCACACAAAATTTATCGCATTAGATTATTTGCCAAATGAAAATTATATGGCAACATTAACCCAAGAATTGCAAAAATATCATGTAAAATTTTATCCCAAAACTTATGAAGAAATTTATGAAAGACTTTTAGAAAATAACCCTTTATCTCAAGTCTATCGATATGAGAATTTTCTTTATCAAAGCATTAGTGATATAAAAAGTAGTCCTGGTCGTCGTTTTTATCGTACTAAATTAG
>DVGF01000004.1 GCA_018712835.1 Candidatus Ventrenecus stercoripullorum | reverse complement strand
TCACTCAAAAATGGATAGTTCTTAATATACTCTGGAATTTTTTTGAACAAATCAAATTTACTAAGCATTTTATCTTTCTTTTTCTCCTCTAACATTTGATTATATAGAAATCTTGTACATCCAAACGTTTTATGAATGAGTACTTCTTGTTCTTTCGTAGGATAAAGTCGAAACTGATAAGCTTTTGTAATTTTCATATGTTGTATCACCTCGTTGACTAACAAAATTATATAACACGAACACATGTTTGTCAATCATAAATCGTGGGGTATTGTATTACTTTCCTGTTATATAAATAATAGAAAGCATCTTTCTAAAACAATCTATTTCCTTGTAACTTTTTCGACAATCTTTTCATAAAAGATATGGTAGAGTAGTCGCTAATAAGTTAATTTCTATTGACTTTTATTGAGAAAAGTAAAATAATAATAAACGCTATTCAAAAAAAAGAAATTATGTTATGATACAAATGAGAATAGAAAACGTAGGGAGTGATAAAAATGGAAAAGTTATTTGAAAGTAAAGGTTACGTACCTGCGATAGGATTAGCAGAATATATTAAAAATAGATACTATAATCAATTTGGAAAAGAAATATCTTCTTTAAAATTACAAAAGTGCTTATATTTTTGTTTTGCATATTGGGCTGGTTTTGTTGTAAAAGATGACAGTAATACAGAAGCAAAAGAGATAGAAGAAAACTTAAATCCTATACTATTTGACGAACGGATAGAAGCATGGTCTTATGGACCAGTTGTCCCTTGTGTTTTCAAATACCAAAAAGAATGTGAAGATGGAATAGTCTCCAAAAGTGAATGTGAGCAACTTTTGAAAATTACAACAATGAAATTAGAAGAAAATGAAACATTAAAAGGTGCAATCGATGATATACTAGATGACTTATTTTTGATTAGTGATTTTGGGTTAGTTAGCATGAGTCATAATGATAAAAGTTGGCAAGAAAATTATAATGAAAATGATATAAAGCACAATCGTGAAATACCAAAGGAGCAAATCATTAATGAGTATTCAAAGAAGGCGTTCAATTAGAAAATTGCCTAGTATAAAAAATAAAGGAATTAAGGGTATAAAAGCCAGCTTCGAGTTTAACAAAAATTTACATTCTATTGATTTACAAGAGATATATTTTACGAATTTTATAAAAAAGGATAAATTTAAATATAAATTTGTAAAAAAAGAAATAGATGCAATAAAAAAGCAAATGACAAATATGAATGATTATGAAATCAAAGAAGAAAACTATAGTAAAAAAAATAGACAGCGGGTAAATACTATATATGAGGAAACCTATAAAGCCACTAATTTAACTCCTTTGGTTAGAATTAAACATATTTATAACAAAGAATTTCAAATATTTTGCGAAGATGAAAATGGAATTTATAAAATTCAATTAGTTGATTTACATCATTTAATTATTCCTGCTGCTGATAAAGAACATGGTGAAGAAAAGGCGAATATTGAAAAAAAATATAATGATGTCAGAGGGGGAATTATAGATTTAAAAGATTTGATAGCATAATAATTGATTAGAGAAAAAAATTTTCAAAATAAAGAAAAATCTAAAAGCTCAAGGGTTACATAGTATTTTCTTTCAAAGGATCCAGAAAGGAAGCTGTTTAATAAAAAATAGCAACCTACAATGAGCGAAAATCTTATGAAGGAAACGCTAGGTTAAATAAATACCTGTTTTTAGCACAAGTAGTCTATTTAGCAAAATATGAAATTCTTGAATTAAAATTCGGATTAAGTCGAGCTTTTTTTACTGCTAAAGAAGATAGTTAAACTACAGATAGAGCAACTTGTTTAAATCTTGCATTATATCAATGGTATTATAGTTCGAGTGTTAATATAGTTGATGGCATATCTAGTAATTTTACTGTTGCAGAAAAAAGCATTCGACCCTCCGCTTATTTAAAAAAAGATATTCGAATCACTGGTGGAGATGGAAGTGAGTCTAATCCATTTACTTTAAGTCTTTAAGAAACTCAAAAATAAAATATTCTTGAGTTTTTTCTTACTCATTTGTTCATTGTAAAAATATAAGAAACAGTTTATAATAGTAACAGGAGTGGTGTTATGAAAAATAAAGATTTCAGAAATAGTATAGGGTGTTCACTTGTTATATTATTATTAGGAGTTTTAATCATTTGTTCTCCAATTCTTAAAGTGACAAATATAGAATTTTTATATCGTATTTTCTTAGGAGTATATGGAATAATTCAGTTAGGACAGTTTTTAATTCTTTATAAGAAAAAAGACTATACAAACTTTTTTGCATTTGCAATAAGCTTTGGACTACTCATTGCTAGTTTCATGTGGGATTTAACAGAAAGTCCAAAAACATTAGCTTTCAGCCTTTTAGTATGGATTGCTGTAATCGCCCTAGTAAAATTAAAAAAAGCCGATTATTATCATGATAGAAAAAGTAAAGTATGGTGTATGGAAGTATTCTACTTATGTACGTTTTTAGTAAGTGGTATTCTAACTTGCCTAAATTTTGCTTATCAAACGGATACTCAAATACTATTGTTAGGCTTCTTTATTTTTATCAGCGGAATTCTAGAAACTGGCGAAGCATTCATATTATACTTAACGAAAGGTAAACTAAAATGAGATGTGTAAATGATTTTAAAGAATATCAAATTTTAGATATGGCAAATGGCGAAAAATTAGAGTCCTGGGATAATATTATTTTACAAAGACCAGATCCTCAAATTATTTGGCCAACCAAAACATATCCTAATTTATGGAAGGATGTAGATGCCATCTATCGCCGTTCCAATACTGGAGGAGGTTCATGGCATATTATAAAAAATGTTCCGCCTGTGTTCGAAGTCAAATACCACGACTTAACATTTTGCTTAAAATTAATGGGCTTTAAACATACGGGATTGTTTCCAGAACAAGCAGTAAACTGGAATTTACTAGAAAAAACAATCAAAGAGAGTAATCGTCCCCTAAAAGTATTAAATCTATTTGCTTATACGGGGGCTGCTAGCGTTGTTGCTCTTTCTGCTGGTGCCAGTGTCACTCATGTAGACTCTTCAAAAGGAATGGTTGACTGGGCCAAAGAAAATGTAAACATAAATCACTTACAAGACAAACCAATTCGTTTTTTAGTAGATGATTGCCTAAAATTTGTAAAAAGAGAAATTAGAAGAGGAAATAAATACGATATTATATTAATGGACCCACCTAGTTTTGGTAGGGGAAGCAAAAACGAAGTATGGACCATTGAAAAAAACTTATATGAATTAGTAGATGTATGTACAGAGCTGATGAATAATGATTTTAAATTGTTTTTAATTAATTCCTATAGTACAGGATTATCAAAAACAGTGCTAGAAAACCTTTTACAAATGACAGTAAACAAGCGTCAAAAAGGACATATTTCTAGCGATGAAATAGGGCTACCTATGAAAAATAGCCCTTACATATTACCATGTGGTTGTACAGCAATATGGCAAAAATAGGAACCTCAAGGTTCCCATTTTTTTTGATACAAAAAATATAAAATTATTTATTGGTAACGATTAATTTCATTGCCGTTTTATTTTCTCCATCGATACTAATGTCACTGAATGCTGGAATAACAATTAAATTGTCTCCACTAGGTGCTACAAAGCCACGAGCAATAGCAACAGCCTTGATGGCCTGATTAAGACTGCCAGCTCCAATCGTTTGCAACTCAACACATTTTTGCTCCCGATAAATATTCGCAATCGCTCCAGCAACTTTACTCGGATTCGATTTTGATGAAACTTTTAATATTTCCATTTATATAACCTCCATACCACAATGTATGAGAAAAAAGAAAAAATATTCAAAAAAATACTACTGAGCAATCAGTAGTAGGGCAGCAAGGAAAAATCCAAGATTTAAAACCACGAAAATCACAATTGTTGCATTCATATATCCAGCATGGGTATTTTTCTTTTGCGTTAATTTCAAAGCAAGTTCATCCGCTCTTGCTCTTTGTTCCTCGCGAGATAACGTTTGAAAGGCTTCGTTTCCTTGTTGCAATGCTTCTTGTTGGTCAGGAGTTAAACTGTTTGGGTTAGTATCTTTTAAGTAATTTAGAAAAGCAATCTCACGACCATAATCATGGATGATTTCTTGAGTAATATTCGAAGTGTATTTTTCATAATAATGGGCATTTTTGATAAATTGATTTGTTTCTTTTAATTGCTCTTTTTCAAGCTCCGACAATGGTTGTTTCTTATTGAGATTAGCAGCATATTCCTCTCTAGTTAGCATTTTGTATCACACTCCCTAAATCTTTTAAAGTAACTTTAGCTTTTTGTTGTTTTAACGTTTGATATAGCTCTAGGATTTGCTGTGGATTACTTGTATCATAACGGTACTTTTTACCATGAATATCAGAAAAAACAATAAATGGAGTTCCTTTCTCATCATTTGAAATTGTCATATCTTGAATAGCTGGGTATTTTGCTTCTTCTTGGCGCTCTTTTTCTAAAATCTCATTTGTTTGAGAGTATAGTTTAATAATTTGAAAAAAGTCAAAACCAGACATTTCTAGAGCATTTGAAACATCTTTTCGAAACGCTTCATTATATAAAATTTCTGGTAAATAAATTTTACTTATATCCAATTTTTCTCCATCTTTAGAAACTAGAAAATTTCCTTCCAAGGTATTGTATTCCGAAATAGATGGATTATAACGCATCCACTGAGTGAGATACATTTGATTGTCTTGCATAATTTTATCTGTCATGTATTCCACTTCCTATTCTGAAATTATTATAGCACGAAAGAAATGGAAAACAAAGAAACTTTTCTTTAAAAAGTTAAAAAAAGGCAAATTTAAAAAAACAGAAAATTTTAGCAAGCAGATTTTATATAATTGGTATACTAATTTTGAAAATTTGTTAAAAAACCTTTACAAAATCTACCAAATTAGCCATTTGCAAGCTTGAAAAAAGTATGATTTAATGCTGGTGGAAAGGAGGTAAGAATGAACCAAATTCTCTTAGTGGGTCGCCTAACAGACACCCCAGAAATACTCTCCACAGAGAATAATTCGAGAACCGTAATTAATCTTGCTGTTCCAAGATCCTATAAAAATCAAGAAGGCATTTATGAAACTGATTTTATTCGATGTATCTTGTGGAATGGCCTTGCAAAACGCATAAAAGAGTATTGTAAAAAAGGCGATTTAGTTGGTATTAAAGGACGACTTCAAGTTCGGAATTATATAGATGAAAAAGAAGAAAAAAAATATATATCTGAGGTCATGGTAGAATCAATTACATTTTTAAGCAGTAATAAATTGGAGTAATAAAATGTCCATTGGAAACATCATCAAAAAAGAAAGAAAAAGATTAGGTTGGAGCCAAATAGAATTAGCCGAAAAATTAAAAATTCATCGCATGACATTAGGAAGATATGAACGAAATGAATTAATACCGAGCATTCCAACCATATTAAAGATGTTAGATATATTTGAAATATCAGCAGATACCTTCTTAGAAAGACAATCAAATGCTGTTTTAAATGACAAAGAAATAAGATTTATCAAAGAATTACGAAAAGAAAAAGAACTGTATAAGGAAGCTATGGAAAGCCCAAGATTAGAAATTCAAAAATTAAAAAATTTATATTAAATAAAATTTTAAATCATAGAATTGAAATAGGTGAGTATATGAATAAATATTTACGTATCGCAGGAATATTATCCGTGTTGTGTTTTAGTTTCTATTTTACTGAGCAAGCCGCTTTATTTATGAGAAGTCAAGACCCGCTTTATGAATCGATTGTAGCAGTGAAAGAGGAATACAAAGAAGAAAGTATTAATGCAATTATCAAAGACGACTATATGATACCAGGATATTCAGGAATAGAAATCAATGTCGATAAAAGTTTTCAAAATATGAAATACTTAGGATATTATCAAACAGCTTCTTTAGTCTTTGATGAAATTAAACCAGAAGTTTCTGTAAGTGAAAATAAAGACAAAATTATCTATCGTGGAAATTCGTTAAAACAATCCGTAGCTTTAATATTAGAAGATGAACATTTAATAGCGTATTTAGAAGAGATGGGCATCCCTTACAGCGTTCTTACCACACAAGAAAATGTAGATACCCATCGTGCATACGGAACAAAAATAAATAACGATTTTACGAACTATGACGCGGTAGAAAAAGCCCTAAAAAATAACAAAGAAAACAATGAACTATGTTATATAAAAAATAATAACAAAGATTTTTGTATAGAAAAAAAGAAATTACTAATCAAAGAAACTTTAAGTGTTTCTAAAAATGACTTTAGTAAAACCTATAACAAAGTAAGTTCAGGAGACATTATCTATATTCAAAATAACCTTGGGTTAGCGAACTTTAAAGTCCTTTTAGAAAATATTGAATTTAAAGGATTAAAGATAATTTCTTTACAAGATTTGATAAGCGAATCACGGGAATAATTTGCATTTCCATAAATCATTTGCTATAATTAACTCACGCAAGAAACTTAAATTTATTTCTTATTTAAGAACAAAATCAAGAAAAAAAGAGGAAAGAAGGAGCAAATTTTATGGAAAAAATAAAAATTTTTAGTTTGGGTGGATTAGACGAGACCGGAAAAAACACCTATGTTGTAGAAGTAAATGAAGATATTTTCGTCTTTGACTGCGGGTTAAAATATTCAGAAGGAAATATGTATGGAATAGATTATGTAATTCCTGACTATGAATATTTAGTAAAAAACAAAAAAAGAATTAAGGGAGTATTTATAACGCATGGTCATTATGAGAATATGGGAGCAGCAGCAGATTTAGCGCATACAGTCCCAGGAATAAAGTTTTATGCGACTCATTATACAAAATTTGTATTAATGGATTTAGGCGTAAAAGAAGAAAATATTATAGAAATCGTTCCTAACAAAAAATTGAATTTTGGGACAGTTTCTATCTTCCCGTTATCTGTAAGCCACAGTGTACCAGGAGCTGTAATGTATTCCATGAATACCAAACATGGTGCAATATGCTATACCGGAGACTTTATCATAGATCCATTAATGAAAGATGCTTACGATATGGATTTAGGAAAAATTGCTTATGTTGGAAAACAAGGAGGATTATGTCTTTTAAGTGAGTCTGTCTTCTCAGAACATGCTGGTCACACATCTCCATCACATCGTTTAGCAAACTTCTTTGCTGACGTGATTAATAAAACCAATCATCGACTTTTATTCAGTGTGCTACCAACACATTTATATACCATTCAAGATATCTTTGATGGAGCAAAAAATTCTCATCGTAAAATCGTAATTATGGGAAAAAAATTACAAAATTTTATTCGCTTTGCTACAGAAAATAATTATTTAAAATACCAAGCAGATTTAATAGGAGATTTAACAAATATTAATGACGACAATTCTATTTTGTTAATATGTGATGATAAATCAAATGCCTATGCTTCCATTGGTAAGATAGTAAATGGATATGATAAATTTATTACATTAAGAGAAAATGATACCGTTGTTTTTGCAGAACCACGTTATGACTCAAACGAAAAAACAATCGTTAAATTAGAAAATGATTTAGCAATGGCTGGATGTAAAATTGTATCTTTACCAAAAACGAAAAATATTTTACATCATGCTTCTCAAGAAGATTTGATGCTAATGATTAAATTATTAAATCCAAAATATTATATGCCGGTCAAAGGAGAATACCGTTATATGGTAAACAATGCCAATGTTGCAAGTGCTCTAGGAATACCTGCCGAAAATATTTTCTTAAAACAAAACGGCGATGTCGTAGAAATTACAGATGGAGTTGCTAAAAATACCACTGAGCATATCAAAGTAAAAGATGTGTTAATTGATGGAAAAAGTAGTGATGACATTGGCGATTTAGTAATCAAAGACCGTGAATTACTAAGTGATAATGGAATAGTTTTAATCAGTGCTACGTTAAGTAAAAAAGACAAGGTGCTATTAGTAGGTCCAGAAATTACTACCAAAGGATTTATCTATGTTCGTGATTCCAAAGATTTAATTGTCGGAATGCGTTCTATCAGTGAAGAGGTAATTACTAGAAATATCGTGGACAAAGTAGTAGATTACAATAAAATAAAAACAGAAATACGTTCAGAATTAAGTAATTATTTATACGAACAAACAGAATGCAAACCAATGATAATTGCAGTCGTTCAAGAAGTGTAAAAGCACTTCTTTTTTCTTAGCATAAAAATAGCAAACAACGCCATACTAACAATGGTGATAAAAATGAATGAAAGAGAAGTAATTGTAAAACTATATCAAAATGTCGATATGGGAGTAGTCGGGATAGAGTCTATTGAAGACAAAATCGAAACTCGTGCCTTAGCCAAAACAGTATTAAACCAAAAAGAAGAATATCAAAATTTAAAACAAGAACTGTTAAGCTTCTGTAAAGATTACAACGTGCAAGAAAAAGAACTTGGAGCAATGGCAAAGTTATCAAGTGGTATGATGAGCAATATGAAATTAATGATGGATAAAAGCGATAGCCATATAGCCAAAATGATGATGGAAGGGACCAATAAAGGCCTAATCAGTTTGGAAGAACTAAAAAATAATTATGATGGCAAAGATGAAAAACTAATCGCTATGATAGAAAAAATTATAAAAGTAGAACAACAAAACAATGAAGATTTAAAAATATACCTATAACAAATTGTCAAAAAACTTCCAATTTATTACAATTTTGATAGAAAGTAGAAAATCACTTGTGTTTCTAGGCTAGTATGGTAAAATGTAGAAGGCTACAGGTGATTGTTATGAACTGGTTAAAAAAATACATTCCAAATATTCTAACAACACTAAGAATTGTCTTAGTGCCATTAATGTTTTATTTAGGATTGACAAATCATTATAAAATATTTATCGCTTTAGCAGTAACTGTCGCAATTTTAGACTATTTTGATGGTTTTTTTGCAAGAAAGTGGGAGAGTACAAGTACTTTAGGAATGACCCTAGATGCGATTGCTGATAAATTTTTTGCAATAAGTTTATTAATTTTACTGATTATCAAAAATCCTGCATTCTTTTATGTCCTAGTATTAGAGTGCTTCATCGCTTTATTAAATTTATATTTTTTTATTAAGAGAAAAGTAAGCGCCTCACTATTAGTAGGAAAAATAAAAACATGGCTTATCTGTATAACCATTATCGTTGGTTTTATTGGCTTAGCAATCCCATATTTATCAAATCTAGTAGACATAGCAATTATAATAACAGTCTTATTACAAGTAACAACATTAATAGGCTATTTTATCTACTGGCAACAGCTAAAAAAATCAAAAGACATTAAAACAGACTATATTGAATTTTACAAAATTATTGAACCGATAATTATAGAAAAAGAATTCCAAAGAAGAAAAGAGTACCCTCATCATATTAACGAATCAGTCTATGAACATGTGATAAGAGTATCCTATGATTGTTATAAGATAGGAAAAAGACTAGGAATGGATTATAAAGCATTAACAATCGCTGGACTTCTTCATGATTTCTACGAAAAGCCATGGCAGTATAGCAACGAGAAAAAGCCATTCTTCCAAAAACACGCTTTCACTCATGCTAAAGAAGCGGTAGTAAATTCCAAAAAATATTTTGGTACGGATATAATTACCCCAAAAGTAGAAAGCATTATGATTACCCATATGTTTCCACTAAACAAAAAAATACCACGGAATAGAGAAGCGTGGCTACTAACATTAATTGATAAAGCAGATTCGATTGACTTTATTCTTCATCCTGTTACTTTATTTAAAATATTTTTTCATAAAAAGTATCAGGAAGAAAAAGAAAATTTAGAAAAGCAAATAACTCATAAAACAAAAAGTAAAAAAAAGAAGACAAAAAAATCCGCAAAATAATTAGGCGAAAAATATGTAGTAAAACTTTGGCGGGAAAGTAGATAATCAAAACTAAAAATTCGGATAAAAGAAAAGTATATATTAATGTTAATAACGCATTTTACATGTTTTCAAATCATAAGTAGTTTAGGTACTAAAGAATTACCACTTTTGTTAAGCTTATAAGCAAAAAAAGCTTGTGGTTTCAGTTGAAAAAGCATATAATATACAAATAAGAAACGAGGTTATTATGGAATACAACAAATTATATCAGATGAAACTATATATAATAGATGATTATCAATTAGCCATCAAAAGTGATACTGAAAGAAAATATTATGTTTCGAAAAATGGCCAGTTTTATCCAAATCCTAATATGAAGGAAATGGGTGAACTTATTGTTAAAAGAAAAAATAAAAATAAAGTAATTGAAATTTCTACTGGTATAGAAATTCCTTTGATATTATTAGAAATCTATGAAAATAAATGTACAGACGATAATCCTTATTTTTACAATATCATTGGTGATACATCTTCTCAAGCTCTGGTTTTTGGTATTACAAAAACAGAAAGAATACCTTTTCAAGAAGATGGAATATTTAAATTACAAGAAGCAACAGAAGAAGAAGTATCATACTATTTAGAGTGTACAAAAAGTGCTTTATGGCAAGAAACTTTAATAGATATTGTTGAAGGAGCAGAAAATAGAAAAAGAGAGTACCAACAAAAATACAAAAGAGAAAAAAACTTACATCAAAAAGAAATGATTCGCTCGTTAGTAAAAAAATAATTTTGACAGAAACAGTTTATTCTGATACAATGAAGATGTTGATTGAGATGTTGCCTTACAACCAACGGAGTCAAATCGCAAGAAATGCGTTATATTCAAAAGAAAGATAGGTATAAAGATTCTATGAATTAGGGTGGTACCACGAAGTTTTTTCGTCCCTATGAGTAGAGTCTTTTTTTTAAAAAAGAAAAGGAGAATATTTATGACATTATATGAAGATTTAAAATGGCGTGGACTTATCAAAGATATTACCTCACCTGATTTAGAAAGAAAATTAAATGAAGAAAAATTAACATTTTATATTGGAACAGATCCAACAGCAGATTCGATGCATATTGGACATTATTCCTCATTTTTAATTAGCAAGCGTTTAGCAAAATATGGACATCATCCACTTTTACTAGTGGGAGGGGCAACTGGAAGAATTGGTGACCCAAAACCAACAAGCGAACGTGAAATGAAAACTATTGAAGAAATTAACCACAATGTAGAATGCCTAGCAAAGCAAGCAAAAGAAATTTTCGGATTTGAAATAGTGAACAACTATGATTGGAGCAAAGACATAAACTTTATGGATTTCCTAAGAGATTATGGAAAATATTTTAACATTAACTACATGCTAGACAAAGATATCATAAGAAGAAGATTAGAAACAGGAATTACATATACGGAATTTTCTTACATGATTATGCAAGCGATGGACTTTTTATACCTCTTTGAACATAAAAATTGTACCCTACAAGTGGCCGGTTCAGATCAATGGGGAAACATTACTGCTGGAGTAGATTTAATTAAGAAAAAAACTGGAAAAGAAGCTTATGGATTTACAATGCCTCTTGTCTTAGACTCAAATGGTAACAAATTTGGAAAAACAGAAGGAAATGCTTTATGGTTAGACAAAGAAAAAACATCTCCTTATGAACTATATCAATATCTGATTAATACAGATGACTCCACTGTAATTGATTACCTAAAAAAATTAACATTCTTAACCAAAGAAGAAATCGAGAGTATTGCAAAAGAACAAGAAGAACATCCGGAGACAAGAATTGCTCAAAAAGAATTAGCAAAACAAATTATTACAGATATTCATGGAGAGAGTGAATACCTTCATGCTAAAGAAGTATCCGAATCTTTATTTACAGGGAAAGTTGCAAACTTAACGGATCAAGAAATTGCTACAGTGTTCAAAGGAGTTCCAACCTTTGCTTACCAAAATATTCCTTTAATAGATTTATTAGTGGAAAATAAAATTGCTTCTTCCAAAAGAGAAGCAAGAGAGTTTTTAAGTGCTAATGCTATTACTGTAAATGGCGAAGTAATCCAAGACGAAAACTATATCTTAGAAGATAAAAAATATAATATTATCCGTCGTGGTAAGAAAAAATACTTCTTGATAGAAAAAGATTTATAGAAAAAATAAGTCTTTTTCTTTGGGGAGAAATATGTTAAACTTTTCTTAGAAAGAAGGAATAGTTATGTTGTTAGAAAATAAAGCAATAGTAGAAAATATCAAAAAAAGTTGCAAAGAATCTTTTATTGCCGCATTCCTCCTTATTGTATTCGCTGTTGTTTTGCTAGTCAATCCTGAAAACTTTATGAGTTCAGCCATTAATGTCTTTGGCTATATTGGTGTCCTTTTTGGCGTATTAAATATTGTATTTTACTTTCGTATATCCAAAGAAAAAAGGCTTTACAGTGCGAACTTCCGCAACGGTCTTTTATTACTCTTATCAGGAATCATTGCTTTTTTCAAAACGGATATCTTAACGGATATGATTACCATTATCATTGGCGGATATTTGATATTTCGAAATGTTCATCGAGCTAACATGTCTTTGACTTTACAAAACTATACAACAAAAATTTGGATTTTCGTATTAGTAACCTCATTCATTAATATCTTACTAGGCTTATTTATTGCGATTAATCCATTTGAAAATTGGGTATCATTAAAAACTTTATTAGCAATATTAATCATTGTTTCTGAAGCAATCATTATAATTCAAAATTTAGTAGTTTTATTTGGAGTACATTCCAAAGAAAAAATAATAGAAGAAAAATAATTCTCTATATGTTAAAAATTTGATATAATAGGGATGATAGAGGGATACATATGAATAGAAAAGGGTTTATTGCTACATCAATTATTTATGCATTTTTCCTAATGTTTTTAATGATGATGGTTATTATCCTTGCCAGAAGTGTCAATAACCGAATATTAGTAGATGCTGTAAAAGATGACGTGCGTGATGCAATGGAAGAACAAGATAGTTTTATAAATTTAATATTAGAAGATAAGGCTTATACTGTAGGAGAAATTATTTCTTATGCCGGAGAAACATGGCAAGTATTACAAAACAAAACCGACTCGGCTGTTTTAATATTAAATAGAGGACTTACCCAAACAGAAATCGAAACATATATTAGAGCCTATGCTGGCGATACAATCTACTTTGGGACCTGTGCTGGAGAAAATTGCCAAGTTAGATACTGTATTACCGAGGATAAAGGCGGGGAGTACTGTTACTTAAATGGCTCAGCATATCGTATGCCTATGTGGAGTCCAACGGTCGATGAAATTCAAACACAAAACTATGGTCAAACACTCCCAAGTATTAGTACGAATGGTTGGTTTCAAAATCATCAACACTTACAAAGAGCCATCACAGAAGGAAAACTAATAGAAATGACTTTTAACGATGGATTTAAAAATACTACAAGCTATGTCAGACTACCACTATCCACAGAAGTAAGCGGAAACACAACATTTGCTAGTACAACTCCATTTCATACGGTAAATGCTGCCAGTGCAAATCAAATAAATTTATATAACAATGGAACCGTTAGCGCATCTGCTACAACAACACCAGCATACGTAAGACCAGTGATTGAAGTTATAAAAGGTTAAAAAAATCGATGGAAACCAAAACATTTTTAAGTTTTTCTATGATACAATAGGATGATAATTTATCCTATTTTTTAATTGACAAACGTTTGTTTGTATTATATAATTTTGTTGGTCGTAAGAAGTGATATAGTACATCATGAAGTGAGAGCGATTTGTTAAAAATAGTGCGATGACAAAGTATTACGAACGAAGAGTAGTCATGCAAAGATACAGATTCATTTGTATATCTAGATTATTTATATAGTATAAAAATTTGAAAGGAAGTAGTATAGATGCAAAAAGGAAAAATCATTGTAATAGAAGGTTCTTGTGATGGTGTAGGAAAATCAACTCAATATCAATTATTATACAAAAGATTATTAGAAGAAAAGAAAAAAGTTCTTTCTCATCATTTTCCTACTTATAATAGTTATCAAGGAATTCCAGTAGAAGAGTATTTAAAAGGAACTATGGGAGATTTAAATAATTTATCTCCATATTTTATCAATAGCTTATATGCGTTAGATAGGGGTGTAACATGGTATACCGGGTTAAAAGAACAGTATGAAAATGGCGCGACAATTTTATTTGACCGATATACAACATCTAGTCTAATTTATCAATCTGCTTTAATAGAAGATAGAATATCGCGTCAAAAATTTTGGGATTATGTTAGTGATTATGAATATAAGAAACTAGGCATTCAAGAACCAGACTGTGTATTATTTCTTCATATTCCTTTTGAATTATCCCAAAGACTGAGAGCTCAAAGAAAGGAATATGAGGGGCTAAAAAACGATTTACATGAAAAAAACATAGACTATCTTTATAAAGTATATCAATCTTCTTTAGAAGTAGCAGAGTATTTTCAGTGGAATATGATCGAATGCAGTGAAAATAATCGGATGAGAAAACCAGAAGAAATTCATGAGCAAATATATGCATTAATAAAAAAATGATTATGATTTACTTTAGTTTCATTTTATGATAATTTATTGGTAAGAAATAAAGAGTAGGAAGTTTAAGTTATGAGAAAAAAATCGAAAGCTTGGCTAATAGCCATCATCGTAATATTATTATTAGGTGGGATTACCGCTGTAACAGTGAAATTTGTATCGACTAGTTGGGAAGAGCAAGAAAATAAAAAACAAGATAAAGAAGCTCCAATCCTCGAATTAAAAGATGTAACAATAGAAAAAGGACGTACGTATAGTATGTATGATTTTCTATCTTCTTGTGAGGATAATCAATCTTCTGATTGTGATCTTACATATATAAAAGAAGAGATGGCTCATTTTACAGAAATAGGGACATATGATATTACCATAAAAGCTACCGATGAAAGCGGAAACGAAACTATGAAAACCGCAAAATTAACGATACAAGAAATAGAGGAAAACAAAGAGAATTCAGCGAACAAAACGTCAGAAAAAGAAACCCAAGCACCCAAAACAACACCACAAGAAATTAAAGAGTTGCCGCCTTTAGAAACACCGAAAGAGAATATTGTTATGGAAACTGGTGTTACGAAAGAAGAGAAAACGGAAACAAGAAATCTTTACGGTACTTCTTGCAATTATTTGATCACTACTTATTATGATGTTTTATCAGATGGGTCTAAAAAAGAATCTGGCACTACGGAAAAATTTATAGATTGTGATTATTCTGGATTTAATCCTAATAGTGAAGAATTTGCTTTAGAAGCTGCAAACGAAGCCATCAAATATGTAGATTATCTTGCTAATGTCATAGTATATGTGAATCAAAAAAGGGCTGAAGTCGGTTTAGAAGAACTTTCATTAAATGATAATTTGTTGGCTGCTTCTTCCATTAGAGCGTTAGAAATGGGATATTCTAATCATTTTTCTACACAAAGACCTCATACTTCTCAAAATATTTTAGAGGAAAATAGCATACCTTATATTGAGGCTAAAGAATTTGTTTTTAAAGATATTTCAGAACCATTGATTATTGCCGAACAACTATTTTCTAATAGTGAAGCATTATCTTTAATTCAAAATCCGAATTATGATAGTATTGGAGTTGGTCTTGCTTTGGTTCATGATCATTACTATTGGAGCATATATTTAGCGAATTTAACATAAAAAAATTGACAAATGCTGGAGTATTTTCTATAATAAGTGCATGCAAAAACATTTAAGACACGTCTATTTTGATGAGTTTTTAAGAGAGTCTAGGGTTGGTGCAACTAGATAAATAATCAAAATAGGTATCACTTAATGGATTGTTTTTGGCGGAGTACATCTCCGATATCAAAGAAAGAGTGAATTTAAGGATGGTACCGTCTACTAGTAGACTCCTTTGGTGCTATCCTTTTTATTTTGGAAAGGAATGATTACATGAAAAATTTTAAAAGCTTAGACAAAAGAAAAGCTTATGAGGTAGAACAAGATATTTTAAAGAGTTGGGGTGGTGTTCAAAAAATTTATGAACGTCAAGTAGAATGTCATAAAGATGACCCAACATTCGTATTTTATGATGGCCCAGCTTTTGCCAATGGCTTTCCTGGACTCCATCACATGATATCTAAAAACTTAAAAGACATTGTGTGTAAATATCATGCGATGAATGGCTACAAAGTATTAAGAAAAGTAGGATGGGATACTCACGGTCTACCAATTGAAAATCACGTAGAGAAAAAATTAGGATTAAAAACAAAGAAAGATATTGAAGCACTTGGTATCGAAAAATTTAATAAAGCTTGCCATGACAGTGTACGTGAAAACGAAGCAGCTTTTACCAATTTAACGAACAAAATGGGTCAATTTATTGATGTCGAACATCCTTATTTAACATATAAAAACGAATACATTGAAACAGAGTGGTGGATACTAAAACAGTACTTTGAAAAAGGACTATTCTACGAAGGAAACAGAGTGACTCCATATTGTCCAAGATGTGGCACATCTCTTGCATCTCATGAAGTGGCTCAAGGATACGAAGACATCAGTACCGAAACCGTAATCGTTCCAATGAAGTGTCAAGAAATGGATGCTTATTTCCTAGCATGGACGACAACTCCATGGACGCTTCTTGCCAATGTCGCGTTATGTGTAAATCCAAATGTTACTTATGTATTATGTGAATCTCGTGGTGAAAAATTTATTTTAGCAGAAGCCTTAGCAAGCACTGTCTTAGGTGATGAATATGAAGTACTAGAAACCTATAAAGGAAAAGATTTAGAACACAAAAAATACGAACAATTAATTCCGGAACTAGAAGTATCTGGTGAGTGTTTCTTTGTTTGCTGTGATGAATATGTTACAACGGACTCTGGTACTGGTATTGTTCACATGGCTCCAGCCTTTGGTGAAGATGATGCCCGTGTCGGAAAAAACTATAATCTTCCTTATGTCAATCCAGTTGGTCGTGATGGCTGTTATACGGAAGGACCATGGCAAGGAATGCTTGTTTTCGATGCTGATAAAGAAGTCATTAAATACCTAAAAGAAAATAATAAACTATTCAAAAAACAAAAAATCACTCATAACTATCCACATTGTTGGAGATGTCATAGCCCATTAATTTACTATACATTACCAAGCTACTATATTGCTGTATCAAAATACAAAGATGAAATCATCAAAGCAAATCAACAAGTAAACTGGTATCCAGCATATGTTGGAGAAAAAAGATTTGGTAATTGGCTCCTTAACTTAAAAGACTGGGCTGTTTCTAGAACCCGTTATTGGGGCTGTCCAATTCCATATTATACTTGTGAATGTGGTCATACAGAAATGCTTGGTTCCACGAAAGAACTAAAAGAAAAAGCTATCGAAGAAATTGACGAAAACAACCTTGATTTACATCGCCCATATATTGATAATATTCATATCAAATGTCCAAAATGTGGTAAAGCGATGACTCGTATTCCAGATGTCCTAGATTGCTGGTTTGACTCAGGTTCTATGCCATTTGCACAGTACCACTATCCATTCGAAAACAAAGAATTATTCGAATCACAATTTCCAGCTGATTTCATCTGTGAAGGAATTGACCAAACAAGAGGCTGGTTCTATACTTTACTTGTTATTTCCACATTCGTAAAAGGGTGCTCTCCATACAAAAATGTATTAGTAAATGACTTACTTCTTGACGCTGAAGGCAAAAAAATGAGTAAGAGTCGTGGTAATATTGTCGAACCATTTACAACAATTGAACATTATGGAGCTGATACAGTACGTTTCTACCTGCCATATGTTTCACCAGTATGGACTCCATTAAAATTTAATGAAGAAGGACTAAAAGAAGTATATTCTAAGTTCTTAAATCCTCTAAAAAATACTTATAGTTTCTTTGAAATGTATGCGAATGCCGATCACATCGACACAGATGAGTGTGAAGTTCCGTATAAAGATCGGGAAGAAATTGACCATTGGTTACTATCAAAATACAATGGCCTTGTAAAAAATGTAAACGATGTTTTCCAAGAATACGACTTAAACAAAGTAACGCGTTTCATTGCATCCTTTGTATCTGAAGACTTATCTAATTGGTACATTAGACGAAATAGAAAAAGATTTTGGGACTCTGAAATGACACTTTCTAAAAAAAGTGTCTACATTACAACCTATGAAGTCTTAGTAGGCTTATCTAAATTAATCGCTCCAATTACTCCATATATTTCTGAAGAACTCTTCCAAAAGTTAACTGGGGAAGAAAGCGTTCATTTAACAAGCTATCCTGTTGCAGATGAAACTCTAATTGACCTTGCCCTAGAAGAAAAAATGGACTTAGTAAGAGATTTAATCCGTCTTGGTAGAAATGCCAGAGAAGAAGCAAAAATAAAGGTCCGTGAACCATTATCTACCGTGTATCTTGATGGTCGTAAAAAAGAAACGATCAAAGATTTAACGGATTTAATCCAAGAAGAATTAAATGTCAAATCAGTAGAGTTTATTGAAGATTTAACTACATACATGAACTTTACAGTAAAACCAAACTTCAAAGAAGTAGGAAAAGTCTTTGGTTCAAAAATGAAATCATTTCAAACAGCCTTAACAGAATTGAGCGAAAAAGAAATCATTGCCCTAGAACAAGACGACCCAATCACAATTACTTTAGATGGCGAAGAGATAGAAGTAAATGCGGCGATGGTTGATATTCGAGTAGAAGCAAAAAGCGGCTTTAATGTAGCAATGGAAGGGAAAAACTTTATTATCCTAAATACAGAAAGAACAGAAGAATTAGTATTAGAAGGTCTTGCAAGAGAATTTGTAAGCAAAGTACAAAATTTAAGAAAAACAAAAGGATTAGAAATTACAGACCGTATTACTTTGTATTATCAAGGAACACCTGCTTTCGAAAATGCTTTAGAAATGTTTAAAGAATATATCCAAGAAGAAACATTAGCAACAAAAATTGTGAAGAAAGAAGACATTACAGAAACTTTTGATATTAACGGCGAAAGTGTCAAGATTGATTTAGAGAAATGTGGAAAATAAAAAGCTTAATGAAAAAAGAATTAAGCTTTTTTCAATTAGCAAAAAAATACTATATACCAATAATATGAAATTTATTTGAAAAGTAAGAGTTGAAGTGATACAATAAAAAAGTCAAAAAAGATGAAGAATGAAAGAATTTGTAGTTTATGGTAAGGATGTGTTATATGAACCCAGAAAAGATTGGGGCTTTCATTTGTTCTTTAAGAAAAAAGAAGAATATGACCCAAAGCGAATTAGCCGAAAAACTTTCCGTAACCAGTCAAGCAGTTTCAAAATGGGAAAATGGTCGCGGTATTCCTGATATAGAATTATTAAAACAAATGAGTGAATTATTTCAAGTAGACTTAGAAACTTTATTAAATGGCGAGGAAAAAAAGAAAAAAATTCCTCATAAACTTATCATAATTTGCATTTTATTCTTTCTACTCATTTTTGGTATCTTCTTCTATTTTTACAAGAACAGAAATACCGGATTTTCATTCACAGATTTAGTAAGTACGAGTGAAGCTTTTTCTGTAAAAGGAGTCGCAGCTTATTCCGACGAACAAAGTTCTATTTTTATTTCTGACATAACGTATTTAGGAAACGAAACATTAAAAAATTATACTTCTTTAGAATGTATCTTATATGAAGAAGATGGAAATGTCGAAAGAAAAATTGGTGAGTCCGCCAATCATTCAGAAGAGCCAAAGACATTAAATGATTTATTAAAACAAATTGAATTTCATTTAGATGCTTTTGAAGTCAGCTGTAAAAATTTAAGCGAAAGTAGTCTCTATTTAGCAATTCATGCGAAAACAAAAGAAGAAAAGACAGAGACTTACATTGTCCCATTAGAACTAACAAGTTGCCAAAATACCCACTAAACGCATCGTTTACCCATAGAAACGGTACGTTTCTTTTCTTTTTAAGAAAAATAAATTACAATGGAGTCATGGAGGGAAGATATGAAAAAAAAGCACAAAATAATAGGGGGATGTATAGTAGGAGTGTTATTACTTGTACTAATCGTGTTTATTGGGTTAAATATAATTTCTCAAAATAACTCAGAAGTAGAATCGATTATCAGTATGATGGATAGTCAAATAGAAAAAGAAAAGGAGTTTACGATAGAAGGATACACATTAGATAATCCAAATGTGATAGTAAATCCATACGGAAATTCACCTTTAACAGCACTTGTCATCTTTGAAACATCAGAAGAAACAGAAGTAAGCGTAACAATTCCGGGCAAAGACAAAAACAGCACATATACGCATACGTTCGAAGAGTCGAAAGAACACTATTTACCAATCTATGGGTTATATGCCGGAAAAACAAATAAAATTACTGTGAGTGCTGAAGGAAAGACCAAAACAATTGAAATTACCACCGAAGAATTACCAGAAGATATGGTCCTTCCAGAAAGCGTTAAAGCGGAAAAATCAAAACTTGGAAATGAACTATATTTCTTTACACCATCCAGTGCTGGATATACAGTTGCCTATGATGTGAATGGTGATGTCAGATGGTATTTAACAAACTATGCAATATGGGAAATGAACCGTTTAGAAAATGGTAATCTCCTATTAAGTACCGAAAGACTTGTCAATTCACCATACTATATGACAGGATTATATGAAATGAATTTACTAGGAAAAATAGTAAAAGAATATAGTTTGCCGGGAGGATATCATCACGACTATGATGAACTACCAAATGGAAATCTATTGATTGCCAGCGATAACTTCTCATCAGGAACTGTAGAAGACTACATTGTAGAAATGGATAGAGAAACTGGCGAGATAGTAAAAACCTTTGATTTAACAACAATCCTAAACAAAGAAGATGGTAAAAGCGAAAACTGGACCCAGTACGATTGGTTCCATAACAACTCTGTATGGTATGACGAGAAAACAAATTCGATTACGTTATCAGGAAGACATCAAGATGCAGTCATTAATTTAGATTACGAAACAGGCAAGCTCAATTGGATTATTGGCGATCCAACGAATTGGAGTGAAGAGTATCAAAAATATTTCTTTACCCCAGTAGGAGATGACTTTGAATGGCAATGGAGCCAACATGCCGCAATGATTACTCCAGAAGGCTATGTCTTTATCTTAGATAATGGAAATAACAAATCAAAAATCGAAAGCGAATATGTCGGTGCAAGCGATAGTTATACGAGAGGCGTTATGTACAAAATTGATACCGAAAATATGACAATCGAACAAATTTGGGAATATGGAAAATCCCGTGGCAGCGAATTTTATAGTCCTTATATTTCTGATGTGGACTACATAGCAGAAGACCATTACATCGTCCATTCTGGCGGAATTGTATCTGTCGATGGCGAGCCATCAAACCAACCAGCCGGCCTATCAGAAGGAAAAATTGAACTAACAAGTGACACAGTAGAACTATTAAACGATAAAGTAATCTTTGAAATCAAATTACCAACCAATAACTACCGTGTTGAAAAAATGTCTCTATATAACGAAAATGAAACAGTCACATTAGGCGGTCAAACGCGTGTTGGTAGCCTAGGAGAAACTAGCGAAGATAAGACGACATTAGGCTTTAATATTGCTTCTCATGATTTTAGTGAAGTTGAAGAAAGTCACAACATAAGCATCACAAAAGAAAGAGATAGATTAGTCTTCAAAGGCCAGTTCTTGCGTGGTACAGATGTCGAAGTATTACTTTATAAAAACGGGCTTATGCATACCTATGAAGTACCAATTAGCAAAAAACCATACACGGCATTATGCGTTGATATCTTTACCGAAGAAGAGACGGAAAATGGAATTGTTGTTACAAAATACATAAATCAAGAAGGATTAAGCGGAAAATACTCGATTTATTTAAAAATTAATGGTATACTGTATAACACAGGAAAGTATGTGAGGTTTTAATTATGGATAACAAATTTTTAAAGTATTTTCTTCTTTTTCTTGCCGGATTTATTCTCTTAGTATCCGGACTTGCAATTTATGATAATCTAACAAAAGTAAAAGTATTAGAAGAGGAACACTTAGCAGATGTAACATTTGACGAGAACAAAAAAAACATCTATATTTTCTGGGGCAATGGCTGTGCACATTGTGAAGATTTAAAAGCATTCCTAGAAGCCAATACTGAGCTATGGGAAAGTGATTATCAAATATTTTCATTTGAAACATGGAAAGATGAAGAAAACCAAAATTTAATGGATGACTTGATGGAATTTTTAGGACGAGAAAATGAAGGAACACCAACTGTAATCATTGGTGACGAAGTTCTTGTTGGATACGGAGACAACATGCAAGATACCTATAAAAATGCTTTAGAGTCACAAAAAGAAAATGATTATGATGCAATAAGAGAATATCAAAGTGAGCAACAGCAATAAGCCTGTTGCTTTTAAAATACAACAACTTACAAAACAGCAATAATTTCCGTTGCTAATTTCTTATTTTATTTATATAATAATAGTAAGAAAAGAGGAGTAATATGGAATATTGGATAATGTGGTTAGTGATAGTAATTTTATTAACCATTATTGAATTTGCCACCGTAAACTTAGTTTCGATATGGTTTGTAGTAAGTGGTATTATCGCGTTAATCGTATCTTTATTTACGGATAGCTTTATCATTCAATTTGGCATATTTGTGCTAGGAGGGGTCATCTTGTTATTACTTACAAAGCCACTTCTAAAAAAAATGCGACAATTTCCAACAGCCAAAATAAATTTAGACCGTATTATTGGTATGGACGGGATTGTTACAGAAGAAATTAAAAAGAATATGGTTGGCGAAGTCAAAGTAGATGGGAAACGCTGGAGTGCGGTTGCCGATGAAACAATCCCCGTAGACGCAATGGTCAAAGTAGAAAAAATTGATGGGGTAAAATTAGTCGTAAAAAACGACGAACCAGAGAGCAAACCTAAAACAAAAAGAAAACCTCAAACAAAAGACTTGCCGAAAAAAAAGAAAGAAGTGAAGTAAAGTGACGATATTTATTATTTTATTAATTTTAGTAATCATCATTGTTGTTCCTTGCATTAAGATTGTTCCGCAATCAAAAGTTTATGTGATTGAAAGAATTGGTTCTTACTATACAACTTGGCATAATGGATTGCATTTCAAAATTCCGTTCATCGACCGTGTTGCCAATGTCGTTTTATTAAAAGAAATGGTTCGAGATTTTGCGCCTCAACCAGTGATTACCAAAGACAACGTAACGATGCAAATTGATACAGTCGTATATTTTCAAATTACGGATGCAAAATTATATACTTACGGAGTAGAATATCCTATCAGTGCTATCGAATCATTAACAGCAACGACTCTAAGAAATATCATCGGAGAACTAGAATTAGACCAAACCCTTACTTCAAGAGATATCATCAATGCTAAGATGCGTTCTATTTTAGACGAAGCAACGGATCCTTGGGGCATCAAAGTAAACCGTGTGGAAGTAAAAAACATTTTACCGCCAAAAGATATCCAAGATGCGATGGAAAAACAAATGCGTGCAGAAAGAGAAAGACGTGAAAAAATTCTTCAAGCAGAAGGCGAAAAGAAATCTTCTATTTTAATCGCAGAAGGAGAAAAAGAAAGTGCAATTTTAAGAGCAGAAGCAGACAAAGAAGCAAGAATTAAACGTGCCGAAGGAGAAGCAGAAGCCCTACTCAAAATCAAAACAGCAGAAGCAGATGGTATTAAATTATTAAAAGAAGCTAAAGCAGACGCAGCAGTTCTTCAATTAAAGTCTTATGAAACTTTAGGTCGTGTCGCTGATGGAAATGCCACAAAAATTATTTTACCAGCGGAACTATCAAACATTGCAACCTTTGGAACAGTACTTCAAGAAAGCTTACAACATGACACGAAACAAGTTTCAACAAAAATAGCGAAAGGAAGGGGAGAGTAATCTCTCTTTTTTCTAGATAAGATGTACAGCTACACTGTTTCAAAAACAGAACAAAATGAGATAAATGATGCTTATGAAAAGATAGTTGCTACAACAAGTAATTTTATAAAATCGTTAGATAATCAAAATATCTTTGAAGATTTCTTCTCTTGTGTGTTTTTATTGTTTGATGTTTTTTTAAGCTCAACTCATACATTTACAAAAGATGCAAACTATGATTATGTTTTCTTTCAAGATTTAAATTTTTCCTTATATCCTTTCAATGGAATAGGGTGTTGTCGCCATACAAGTGAACTATTGTTATATCTATTTCAAAAGTTAGGTTATCCCGCTGAATATGCTTGTTGTGAACTATCAGAAATTCCTATAAATCGTCCATTGCAACGTAACCATGTGGTTTTAGAATGTCATCCTAACCACTTTATGTTTTTTTTCGATTTAATTAACTGGAATATAGGTATAAAAAAAGGAAACCAAATAATAAGTTGGAAAAAAGATTGCTGGTATCGATTTCAAGAAAAAGATTACATGGTTCATAATATAAAGTGTAAAGAAATAACACAAATGTATAATAATGTTTATCAAAAATTGAAATTAAAAACAGAAGAATTAACAAAGTTTTATGAAAACATTGCCACTGATTTAGAAACAATATCAAGGATTATCAAAAAATATGAAACATATCAAAGTTTACAAATAAAATATGTCTATGAATAGGAGGAAAGTATGCGAGTTTTTCATGAATTACCACCTGTGTTTGATGAAAATTCAAAAGTTTTAATTTTAGGTTCACTTCCCAGTGTAAAATCTAGAGAAGTAGGATTTTACTACATGCACCCTCAAAATCGTTTCTGGCGTGTTCTAGAAGAAATATTTAAAGAAAAAATAGAGGATAAAAAAGAATTTTGCTTAACCCATCACATTGCCTTGTGGGATACTTGTGCTTCTTGTGAAATTACCTCATCCAGTGACTCCTCCATCAAAAACATCGTTCCCAATGATTTGTCACTCATTTTAAAAAAAGCAAACATTGTCCAAATATTTACAACGGGTAAAAAAGCTCATGAAATCTATCAGAAATATTTATATCCAGTATATAAAAAAGAAGATATTTGTTTGTCTAGTACCTCACCAGCCAATGCAAAGAAAAAACTAGAAGATTTAGTAGAGGAATACAAAAAGATAATTAAATTTTTGTAAACTAGATAAAAAAAATCTTTTTTTTATAGAAATTTATGGTAAAATTAAAATGTAGTGGTAATAAAAATAGAGAAAAATTACTTGTTTAGAAAAAAAGATTTAGAAAGAAATTTTAATTTGTTGATTGGCTAAAAAAAGGCTTTGATTGAAAGCCTTTTTTTAGCCCCGAAAAAAACGAGGAGGTTTTATGAAGCATAAAAAATTATTTTTAACAATGATTCTTTTCTTATTACTAGGATTATCGATCAGGGTATTATCAGGTTCTAGAGCAGAACCTACAGAAAATGTAGAAGAAAATATATCAGAAGGCGCTATTTCTAGCCAAAATCATTTTAACGAGATAACTCCTGAGCCTAACAAGAAAGAGTCTGATGAACTAATTTCACAAAAAACAGAAGAGGAACAAAAGACATCTTTTCCAATACGGATTCCAACAGAATCACAAGATAGCTCCTCATCAAATTTAGATGAGTCCTATTCACTAGAAAGTGAAATTTTAAAGATTATAGAAAGCTTAGAAACAATGCTGGAAAAAGCAAGTAGTACCTTAGATATTGAGAGATCGCGAGATTTTTATCAAGAAAATAAAACGATACTTACACAAATTCCTGAGCTAAAAGAAGATGTAAGAAAAAGAGTGGAAGAAAGTTTAAATGATAAAATTCTTCCAATTCTAGAAGATACACAAGCACCTATAATCAGTGGAATTACAGAGAATGACATCGTAAATCAAACTAGTAATATTCATATTACAGACGAGACCAAGATAAAAATTTATTTAAACCAAAAAGAAACGACACTAGAACAAATAAAAAATCTATCGCAAGATGGTAGGTATGAAATTCTAGTTGTTGATGAAGCGTTTCACGAGTCGTCACTTTCCTTTACGTTAGATACTACACTTCCAGTAGTTACGAATGTTAAAATAGAAAAGAAAGATAGTTCTTCCCATTATGCAAAGCATAGTGACGTGATTGTTGTCCGAATGGACGCAAATGAAAAATTACAAACAAATCCATATGTTTCTTTAGGAGAAAAAGTATATGAGACCAAGAGTGTTGATAATACGAATCAATACGAAGTGGAAATTCCGTTAGAAAAAACACTATCTTTAGTATCAAACGAAAAAATTACCATTACCATTTCTAACGTGGTTGACTTAGCAGGAAACAACCAAAAAGAATTTACGACAACTGGTGAGAATGACACATACGTGATTTACGATGATATCGTAGCCACAGTTACAAAACTTGAAGTATTTTCTAGTAATGTAAATCCATATTTTGCCAAATTAAATGATGAGATTACATTATCTTTCACAGTGTCAGAACCTTTACAAGAAATACCAAAAATTCAAATTTTTGGAAAAGAATACCTAGCGGACGAAAAAGCATTAGAGCAGGGTACTACTTCTTATCAAGTTCATTTCATAGTAAACGAATCTATGCCAGAAGGACCAGTATTATTTTCCATTTCTAATATTGTAGATCGCGCAGGAAATGTATTAGAACAAACACTAAGTCATGAAACAATTTCTAAAAACGTTGTAATTGATTACACACCACTAGAAGAAAATTGGCTCTTTGTATTAAATCAAGATAGTACAAACCATAAACGCGTTCGCGATGGGGAAAAATTATATATTGAATTAGTCTTTGAAGAAGCACCTACCACTACACCAATCCTACAAGTTGCGTCTTTCTCCCCTCAAGAAATGAAATGTGTATGGCGAGATGAGTCAGACGGCTGGGCTAGTACCAAATACAAATGTGATGCTACAGTCAAGATAGAAGAAAACTCTGGCTTAATAAGTGGCGAAGTAGTTCCTATTAAAATCACAAATATTTTTGATGATGCTGGAAACGAAACCGTATTAACAACAGAGTCAATCACTGAAGAGAAAAATAAAGGGTATGGCCAGGTAATATATGATACAGTATCCCCACGCTTTGATTTATCAGACATTCCTACAACATTTATAATCGGAAAAGACACATACATCTATCCCCAACCAGGAAAAGTAATCGATGACGTAGACACGATTTCCTTTGGCAATGTCCATATGCAATGGTTTAAACAAAACGTTGATGGCACGAAAGGGGAGGAAACAAAATGCTTTGGTTGGGAAAATTGGAATACCACTCTAACCAATTGTGAAGCTGGCACCTACATCGTAACCTATACTGTATCCGATAATGCTGGCAACAAAACGTATGAAGAACGACCAATCACATTAATAGAACAAGACCAAACCGACTACTTAACATTCAAAGAAAGATGGAAAGAAAATTAAAAGGAAGAAAAACACTTTACAAAAGCAATCTAAAATAACAAAAAAAGATTGACAGGAAGTGTTTTTTCTTTTAAAATGTACTTAAGTTGTCTTTGAGAGTACTGGTGATCATTTGGAACATTATTTTACGAATAATAGTCATTTAAAAAGCGAGATACGCACCATATCTTATGAAAACAAAGGGATAGTTTTCACTTTTTTTAGTGATTTAGGAGTATTTTCAAAAGACAAAATCGATTATGGAAGTAGAGTATTAGTAGAAACAATTATCCAACAAGGAAAAAAATACAATAACATATTAGATGTTGGCTGTGGATACGGGTTTATTGGCATAGTACTCGGAAAATTAAACGAAGCCTCGGTAGTCTTTACCGATGTCAATAAAAGAGCCTTACATTTATGTGAAAGAAATATCAAAGAAAATAAAATAAAAGGCGAGATAGCATTAAGTAACGCCTATGAAAATATTACAGAAACGTATGATTTAATTGTAACAAACCCTCCGATTCGAGCGGGAAAAGAAGTGGTTTTAAATATAATTAGAGACGCTAGAAAACATTTAAAAGAGGATGGAGAACTATGGTTTGTCATCCGTAAAGACCAAGGAGTAAAAAGCATTATCAAGTGTGTAGAAGATATATACAAAACCGAGGTGGTAAAAAAAGACAAAGGATTTTATATAGTTCGTGCAAAAATTTATTGACACCAACGTGAATTACTGCTAGAATTATAAATTGGTGACGTGTTAGTTTTTTTTAGCGTTTGAGGAAAAAAATAATTTATTAGATGGGGTGAAATCGTGGCTTACAAATTAAAAAAATGTGGAGATTACAGAACAAGAAGAAGTTTCTCCAAAAGTAAAAATACTATGGAACTTTCAGATTTACTAGAAGTTCAAAAGAAAAGTTACCAACAATTTTTAGAAACAGGAATTCGTGAAGTATTTGACGAATTATTTCCTGTCGAAAGTTTTACTGGAAATGTAACAGTAGATTTTGGAGATTATTCTTTTGATGAACCTAGATATTCTGTGAAAGAGTCAAAAGAGAGAATGGTCAATTACGCAGCTCCTTTAAAGGTACAAGCTCGTGTTTTTATTCATGAGACAGGCGAAGTAAAAGAACAAGAAATTTTCTTGGGAGACATGCCTTTAATGACAGAGTCTGGAACATTCATTATCAATGGTGCAGAACGTGTTATCGTATCTCAATTAGTACGTAGTCCAAGTGTTTATTTCAAAAGAGAAATCGACAAGAATGGTCGTCGTATTATCAGCGGAGAGATGATACCAAATCGTGGTACATGGTTAGAATTTGAAACCGATGCAAGAGATGTAATTTACGTTCGTATCGATAGAACTAGAAAAGTACCAGTAACGACATTCCTTCGTGCCTTAGGACTTTCTAGCAACGATGACATTACAGGTGTATTCGGAGAAGATCCATATCTATTAAATACGTTTGAAAAAGATAGTACAAAGAATACCGATGAAGCATTAATTGAGATTTTCGAAAAATTACGTCCAGGAGAACCAGCAACTCTAGATTCCGCAAAGAATCAACTTATTATGCGTTTCTTTGATCATTTCCGTTATGACTTAGCAAAAGTAGGACGTTATAAATTCAATAAAAAATTAAATGTCAGTGATCGTTTAGTAGGTTGTACATTAGCAGAAGACATAAAGACTGAGAATGGCGATGTTGTTGCGGCAAAAGATACACTAATCACAAAAGAAATTTTAGAAAAAATCAAACCAGTATTAAAAGCAGGTTTTGGAGTTCATAAAGTTTCTATTCATGAAGAATTAGACTCATACAATGAAATCCAAGAAATCAAAGTATATGATAAAAATCACCCAGATAAAGTGATTAAGATTTTAGGTGTTTTAGATACTGTTGAAGAAAAAAGATTAACAATTCCAGATATC
The DNA here is from genome assembly GCA_018712835.1 of Candidatus Ventrenecus stercoripullorum. GTDB lineage: Bacteria > Bacillota_I > Bacilli_A > RF39 > UBA660 > Ventrenecus > Ventrenecus stercoripullorum. The sequence goes on along the minus strand of DVGF01000004.1, from coordinate 6,450 downwards.
TATGCATCAATTAACTATTACTTAAACTTACATGCTGGTATTGGTAATACAGATGAAATCGATAACTTAGGAAATCGTCGTGTTAGACAAGTTGGTGAATTAATCCAAAAACAATTCCAAGTAGGTATGAGCCGTATGGAACGTGTAATTCGTGAGCGAATGACAACGCAAGAAACGGCAGATATTACACCAAAATCATTAATTAATATTCGTCCAGTAACTGCAGTATTAAAAGAATTCTTTGGTAGTTCCCAATTATCAAAATTCATGGATCAAATTAATCCTATCGCTGAACTTACTGATAAAAGACGTTTATCAAGCTTAGGGCCTGGTGGACTATCTCGTGACCGTGCTGGAATGGACGTTCGTGACGTAAATGCCAGCCACTATGGACGTATTTGTCCAGTAGAAAGTCCAGAAGGTCAAAACATTGGATTAATTACTTCTTTAGCTGGTTATGCAAAAATTAATGAATACGGATTTATTATGACTCCATACCGTAGAGTAGAAAACGGTAAAGTTATCATGGATGATGTTCATTATATGACAGCCGATGAAGAAGCAGATTACTATATTTCAGAAGCAAACATCGCTTTAGATGATGATAACCATATTATTGAAGACGAAGTAATCGTTCGTTACAATGGTGACAATGTCATGGTTTCAAAAGACAAAGTAAATTTTGTGGACGTTTCACCTAGCCAAGTTGTTTCAATTACAACAAGTTGTATTCCATTCTTGAACTACGACGATGCCAACCGTACTCTTATGGGTTCTAACATGCAACGTCAAGCAGTTCCTCTATTAAAATCAGAAGCTCCAATCGTTGGTACAGGAGTAGAGTGTGTTGCAGCAAAATACTCTGGTAGTACAGTCGTTGCTAAAGCAGATGGTGTAGTAGAGTATGCGGATGCTAAAAAAATCATTGTAAAAAATGCGAAAGGTAAAGATACTTATTATTTAGCAAACTTTGAAGGAAACAACGCAGCAGCTTGTACAAATCATATTCCATTAGTACATGCCGGAGAAAAAATTAAAGCTGGTCAAGTTATTGCAGATGGTCCAAGTACTGACCATGGAGAACTTGCTTTAGGTAAAAACATGACTGTAGCATTCATGACCTATAATGGTTATAACTATGAAGACGCAGTTATATTAAATGAAAGACTTGTCAAAGACGACGTTTATACATCACTTCATATTGAAATGTATGAAATTGAATGTCGTGATACCAAATTAGGACCAGAAGAAATTACAAGAGATATTCCAAATGTTGGAGAAGAAGCTCGTAAAAACCTAGACTCTGAAGGTATTGTAAGAATTGGTACAGAAGTAAAAGAAGGCGATATCCTTGTTGGTAAAGTAACTCCAAAAGGTGTTCAAGAACTAACAAGCGAAGAAAAACTATTACATGCAATATTTGGTGAAAAAACTCGTGAAGTAAGAGATACATCTCTAAAAGTAGAACACGGTGCAGCTGGTATTGTTCATGATGTCAAAGTTTATACCAAAGAAAATAGTGACGAACTTCCAGCAGGTGTATTCAAAATTATTCGTGTTTACATTATTCAAAAACGTAAAATCCAAGTTGGAGATAAGATGAGTGGTCGTCATGGTAACAAAGGTGTTATTTCCCTTGTATTACCAGAAGAAGATATGCCATACTTACCAGATGGTACTCCAGTTGATGTTATGTTAAACCCATTAGGTGTTCCATCACGTATGAACATTGGCCAAATCCTAGAAGTTCATTTAGGAATGGCTGGTAAAAAATTAGGCGTTCATTATGCAACTCCAGTATTTGATGGAGCAAACCTTGATGATATTCATGAAGAAATGCGTGAAGCTGGTATGAGCGAAGATGGTAAAGTAACTCTTTACAACGGTCGTACCGGAGAACCATTCGAACATAAAATTAACGTTGGTGTTATGTACATGGTAAAACTACATCACATGGTAGATGATAAATTACATGCTAGAGCTACTGGACCATATAGCTTAGTAACACAACAACCATTAGGTGGTAAAGCACAATTTGGTGGACAACGTTTCGGAGAAATGGAAGTTTGGGCATTATATGCTTATGGTGCTGCTCATGTCTTACAAGAAATTTTAACGATTAAATCAGACGATGTAATTGGTCGTGTAAAAGTTTATGAAGCTCTTGTAAAAGGTAAAACAGTAAATCAAGCAGGTGTTCCAGAGTCATTTAGAGTACTTATCAAAGAATTCCAAGCACTAGGCCTAAATGTTCAAATTATTAATAACAATGACGAAGTATTAGACTTAAAAGAAATCGAAAGAGAAGAAGAAAAAGAAGATTTAATTAAGATTGATGAAATCGATGTCACAAGAGAAACAATAACACCAAGCGAAGAATCAGAAAGTGACCTCGAACAATTACCTGATAGCGAAGAAGAAGACGAGTTTGAAGGTGACAGTCTAGACGACTTAGAATTTCCAGGAGACATCGCTTTAGATGAGGAAGACGAGATTGAGGAGGGTGAGTAAGAATGATCGAAGTAAATAATTTTAAAGGGATTAAAATTGGACTTGCTAGTCCAGAACAAATCCGTTCTTGGTCATACGGCGAAGTAAAAAAACCGGAAACCATCAATTATCGTACATTAAAACCAGAAAGAGATGGCTTATTCTGTGAAAAAATCTTCGGACCAACCAAAGACTATGAATGTTCTTGTGGAAAATATAAAAGATTACGTTACAAGAACGTTGTATGTGATCGTTGTGGAGTAGAGGTTACCAAATCAAAAGTCCGTCGTGAAAGAATGGGACACATTGAACTAGCCTCTCCTTGCTCTCATATTTGGTTTTTCAAAGGCGTTCCATCTAAAATGGGCTTAGTCCTTGATATGAGTCCAAGAGACCTAGAAGAAGTATTATACTTTGTAAGCTATGTTGTTTTAGACCCAGGAAGTGCTCCATTATCAAAGAAACAAACATTATCAGATAAAGAGTATCGTGCTTACTATGAAAAATATGGTAACAGCTTCAAAGTAGGTATGGGTGCAGAAGCAATCAAAACTCTATTACAAGAAGTAGATATTGATAAAGAAGTAGAAGACTTACGTGCAGAGTTAGAAAATGCATCTGGACAAAAAAGAATTCGTTTAGTTAAAAGACTAGATTGCTTAGTTGCTTTCCAAGAAAGTGGCAATCGTCCAGAATGGATGATTTTAGAAGCTCTTCCTGTCATTCCACCAGATTTACGTCCAATGATCCAATTAGACGGTGGAAGATTTGCAACAAGCGATTTAAATGATTTATATAGAAGAATTATTAACCGTAATAATCGTTTGAAAAAATTACTAGAATTAGGAGCTCCAACGATTATTGTTCAAAACGAAAAACGTATGCTTCAAGAAGCAGTAGATAGTTTACTTGACAATGGTCGTCGTGGAAGAAGCGTATCAGGTGCTGGAAATAGGCCATTAAAGAGTTTATCTAGTATGCTAAAAGGAAAACAAGGACGTTTCCGTCAAAACTTACTTGGTAAACGTGTTGACTATTCAGGTCGTAGTGTTATCGTCGTTGGACCAAACCTTAAAATGTATCAATGCGGTATTCCAAAAGATATGGCCCTTGAATTATTCAAACCACATGTAATTCATGGCCTTGTTGAACGCGGTCTTGCTCACAATATTAAAGGAGCAAAAAAATTAATTGATACGAAAAATGATTGCGTATGGGATGTTGTAGAAGACGTAATTACAGAGCATCCAGTTATGCTTAACCGTGCTCCAACTCTTCACCGTTTAGGTATTCAAGCATTCGAACCAAAATTAGTTGGTGGAAAAGCAATTCGTTTGCACCCACTTGTTTGTACAGGATTTAATGCTGACTTCGATGGTGACCAAATGGCTGTCCATGTTCCACTTAGCGAAGAAGCAAAAGCCGAAGCAAGAATTTTAATGTTAGGTGCTCAAAACATACTAAATCCAAAAGATGGAAAACCAATCGTTACACCATCACAAGATATGGTCTTAGGAAACTGCTACTTAACACAAGAAAAAAGAGGAGAAAATCACGAAGGAAAAGTTTACAAAGATCCAAATGAAGTATTAATGGCTTATGAAAGAAAAGAAATTACTCTTCATACTCGTATTGCCTTACCAGTACGTTCCTTCAAACACAAACTATTTACTGAAGACCAAATGGATAAATATTTAGTAACAACATGTGGTAAGATTATTTTTAACGAAATCCTACCAGATAGCTATCCTTATATTAATGAGGCAAGCAAAGAAAATATTGAAGGTATGACTCCAGATAAATTCTTCCTTCCAATGGGAACAAATATTCCGGAATCTATTAAAGAAATGCCTTTAGTATCTCCATTTATCAAAGGAGATTTAAGTAAAATAATTGCTCAAGTCTTTAAACGTTATCATACAACAGAAACAAGTATTTTCTTGGATAAATTAAAAGACTTAGGATTTAAATATTCAACAATTGCCGGAGTAACCGTATCAGCTGCAGATATCGTACCATCAAAAACAAAACATCAAGTAATCGCTGACTCAAAAGAATTAGTAGAAAAAGTCAACAAACAATTTAAACGTGGTATGATTACAGAAGAAGAACGTTACAACACAGTAATTGATATCTGGAATAAAGCCAATGACAAAATCAAAGACGAATTAAAAGCAATCGCGAAAGATGACTTTGATAACCCATTGTTCATGATGATGAACTCTGGAGCCCGTGGTTCTATTTCAAACTTCTCACAACTTGCTGGTATGCGTGGACTAATGGCAAAACCAGATGGTTCTACTATTGAAATTCCAGTTACTTCAAACTTCTCAGAAGGATTAACCGTATCAGAATTCTTCTTATCAAGTCACGGTTCAAGAAAAGGTTCAGCGGATACTGCACTTCGTACAGCAGACTCTGGATACTTAACAAGAAGACTTGTTGAAGTCGTTCAAGACATTATTGTGAAAGAACATGATTGTGGTTCTATCCAAGGAGTAGAAGTAAGAGACTTAGTAAACGATAAAGATGGCAGTGTGATTGAACCACTTCAAGAACGTATTTTAGGAAGATATACAGCTCAAAAGGTAATTAATCCAGAAACAAAAGAAGTAATCGTCGACAAAGATGTTTACTTAACAGAAAATCTTGTGAAAAAAATTACCGAAGCTGGTGTAAAATCTGTAGAAATTAGGAGCATCTTAACATGTAAGACACAAAATGGTGTATGTCAAAAATGTTATGGCCGTAACCTTGCTACGGGTAACTTAGTAGAAACTGGTGAAGCAGTTGGTATTATGGCTGCTCAATCAATTGGTGAACCTGGTACCCAACTTACCATGCGTACATTCCACTCAGGTGGTGTTGCAGGAGGAGATGACATTACTCAAGGTCTTCCTCGTGTTGAAGAATTATTTGAAGCTCGTAATCCAAAAGGAAAAGCGACAATTTCAGAAGTAAGCGGTACAGTTGCATCAATTAAAGAAGACAATGGTAAATATCGTATCGTCGTAGAAAATGAAGCCGAAGCAAGAGAACATGTAACAAATTACAATATGAAATTACGTGTTCATGAAGGCGATAAGGTTGAAGCTGGCGATAAACTTACAGAAGGTGTTATTTCACCAAAAGAGTTACTTGCAGTAACAGACCCTATTACAGCTCAAGAATACATATTAAAAGAAATTCAAATGGTTTACAAACTACAAGGTGTTGATATCAATGATAAACACATTGAAGTCATTGTAAAACGTATGATTAATAAAGTAAGAATTGTTGATGCTGGAGATACAGATCTAGTAGAAGGATTAAGTGTTTCACTAAGAGAATTCACAGAAGCAAATAAACCAGTAATATTAGCTGGTAAAGTACCGGCAAAAGGTCGTCCAATCATGCTTGGTATTACAAAGAGTTCACTTCAAACAGACTCCTTCTTATCAGCAGCCTCATTCCAAGAGACAACAAGAGTTCTTACAGATGCTGCAATCAAAGGTTCTGTAGATTACTTACGTGGCCTAAAAGAAAACGTTATCATTGGTAAATTAATTCCTGCTGGAACAGGAGCTAGAGAGTACAGTGATATTGAACTAGAGCTCCAAAAACAATTTATGGATGATGATGCAAGCGAGGTACTAGAAGAAACTTTAATGGACGAAAGTGATGATGTTGTACCAGCTCAAGAAGAGACTCCAGAAACATTAGAAGAAACAGAAAATACTGAAGAATAAAATTCAGTATTTTTTTCGTTTTCATTTCTAAAAAAACATGCTATAATTTAGTAGAGTAAAGAATGAGTCATGGGTGATTAAAAATGAATAATCAAAAAGAAAGCAAGTTAAGTTTTAAAAATATATTTCAAAGAGAAACGAAACTAGCAACTTATATTATTGTTTGTTGTACAATTTTGGTATTAGGAATTAGTTATGCCGTGTTTTTTCAAGTCAATCAAAACAGTAATAA
>DVGF01000025.1 GCA_018712835.1 Candidatus Ventrenecus stercoripullorum | reverse complement strand
TTGCCCTTTTTTTACACTCATCAAAAAACACATCCTTACTTCTTGATATCTCCATTATATCAAATTCTGGATGTGTTTTCTTACCTTACTTCTGATTTTCGGTCAGTCTCCCCCCATACTGTCAATAGTTTGGAGTAAAAATTTTAATTTTTTCTCCACTCCTTATGATCTTTAAGGGTGGGGTTCGTACTCTTTAGCTTTATTTTAATACACAACTGTTGTAAGAACAAGAAAAATATTGTTTTTTTCAAACTTTTTGTTCTATCTAGTAGTAGTTTGTATCATCATGGGGTATTTTATCCATATAGAAATGAGTCTAACACTTTACAATAGATTGACACTAAAAAAGTAGATTCATTGATCTACTAATATCACATCACTTCCAATTTTCTTTATATCTTTCATCGTAATACTATGTTCCTCATTTGCTTTCCAAAACTTGAAAAACTTTCGATCCATCACAATAAAGTATTCAATCAAACCTTGTTCATTCATCACGGCATCAATAATTCTTCCTAACTTTTTACCACTAGAAATACCAATAATATCTTTTCTTTGTAAATCAGATAAATTCATACATACCACCTATTAAAGAATATGCAAAGAAAAAAGAGATTACTTCTCTTTCCTACAGTTTTCTAATATCTTTTTCATTCCAATATAAGGTAGTAAAGCACAAGTCTTACGATGTCCTTGACTTGCAATATCAAAGTAAGCATTCGCATCACCTAAAAGTTCTTTGTCATAAGAAGACTCACTTACCATACTCTCAAACTGTTCTATATAGTGATATGCTTCTTCAATGGATTTACCAATCAAATTATTAATCATAATCGAAGTAGAAGAAATACTAATCGCACAAGCTTCTCCCATAAAAGTAATATCTTTGATTTTATTATTTTCTATTTTCACATAGATATCTAAATTATCAACACAAGAAGAATTCGCAGTATTCACTTTTTCATAGCCTTCTTCCTCTGGCAATTTTCTATTTTTAGGATTACTATAATGCTTCATAATAATCTCTCTTTTCTTTTCTGTATCCATTAAATCATCTCTTCCATAATCTTTTCTTTATTCCGTAATAACTCTACCAAAGCATCAATATCACTCTCTGTATTATAAAAATAAAGGCTAACTCGTAAGCTGTTAGAAACACCTACTTCTTCTTTCAAAATCTTTGCACAATGATTACCAGCTCTGACACATAAATTATACTTATTTAAATAGTACGCCACATCTTGGGAAAATACTCCATCGACATTAAAAGAAATAATACCACTATCACTTTCAAGATTTAGAATATCAATATATGGAATATCAATAAGCTTATTAATCGCATACTTTCTTAAATTCTTTTCATACTCTGCGATACGTTCCATTCCAATACTATCTAAATACTTAATAGCCTCTCCAAGACCAATCACACCAGCAATATTCGGAGTTCCTGCCTCTAATCTTGTTGGGAGATCTTTTAAATAAATCTCATCTGCATTATCAAAAGACTCATTCATACCTCCCCCAAAATTTTGAGGTTCCATCTCTTCTAAAAGTTTCTTTTTTCCATACAAAACCCCTACACCAGTTGGTCCACACATTTTATGACCAGAAAAAGCTAAAAAATCCACATCTAGTTCTTCAACATCAATTTTTCTATGGCCTACACTTTGAGCCGCATCCATCACCACAAAGATATTTCTTTCATGAGCAAGCTTACAAATTTCCTCCATTGGACGCTCATCACCTAAAACATTAGTAATTCCCGCTAAACTAATCACCTTTGTATGAGGAGTAATAGCATCACGCACATTCTCTATTGTCACATAATGATTACTATCAAGCGGAATATAACGCACAATAACCCCTAACTTTTTTTGTAATACAAACCAAGGAAGTACATTGGAAGCGTGTTCACTCTGTGTAATTAAAATCTCATCACCAGGCTCTAGAAATTTTCCAAAAAAACCAAATGCAATCATATTCAAACTCTGTGTAGCCCCACTAGTAAACACAATCTCTTCTTTATATTTTGCATGAATAAACTTCCGAACGAGTTCTCTTGTATTTTCATATTCCTGATCTACTTTAAAAGAAATATCATAATCCCCACGATGTGTATTCGCAGAATAATTCTCATAATAATCTTTTATTTTATCAATCACACACTGTGGTTTTAAAGTCGTTGCTCCATTATCCAAATAAATAATATCCTTCTTTAACATTGGAAAATCATCACAATTCACACTATCCCTCCTTTCCTAACTACTACTCATAATATATTCTTAAACATGAATATAGGCATGTTGTTTATCACACTACAACCTTATTTTATCACAAAACTTAAAGAAACAACAAATTATAAATATCTTTATATTGTTTTACAAACACAATATGCATACTATCACGGATTTCTTTTGGAACTTTTTTTACATCAATTTCATTTGCTTTCGGTAAATAAATCGTATGAATTTGTTGATTATAAGCACTGATAACTTTCTCTTTAATTCCCCCGACAGGCAATATTTCTCCCCGTAAAGTCATCTCTCCTGTCATAGCAATATCACTAGATATTTTCTTGTTCGTATACAAACTAATTAAACTAGTCGTAATCGCAACACCAGCACTCGGTCCATTTTTAGGCACAGACCCTTCTAACACATGAATATGGACATCTTTCTGTTCAAAATAATTTTCATTAATTTGAAAATACTTAGCATTTGCTTTTAAATAACTCATTACAACATTCAAAGACTCTTTCATCACATCACCTAAAAGACCAGTCATAATGATTTTTCCTGTTCCATCATACAAAGTAGACTCAATTGGCATCACAACTCCACCAACGCCAGTCACAGCAAGACCATTCACAAGTCCACTTGTATGTAACTTTGGACGAAAACAAGTAAAAGAAAGAGTTTCATCTAAATATTTTTTAATATCCTTCTTATCAATTACTAACTGCAAATTCTTTTTATCCTTCACACTATCCATAATAGTTTTTCTAAGAATTGTTTCTAATTTTCTTCTTAAATCACGTACTCCTGCTTCACTTGTATAATTTAAAATAACATGTTCAATTGCTTCTTCTGTAAAAGTAACTTCCTCCTGTGATAAATGGTATTCTAAATAAATACTTGGTAAAAGATAATCAAAAGCAAGCTTTGATTTTTCTAAAATAGTATAACTAGAAAGTTCAATGATTTCCAACCGGTCACGAAGTTCTAACGGAATATCCTCTTTATAATTCGCAGTTAAAATAAACAACACATGACTAAGGTCAAAAGGTTCTTCTAAATAAGCATCCGTAAATGTTTGATTTAAATTAGGGTCTAACACATCTAATAATACACTTGCAGGGTCTCCCTTATAATCCTTTACCATTTTATCGACTTCATCAATAAGTAACACAGGGTTCTTACTTCCACATTTTTGCAAAGCTTGAATAATTTTACCAGGACTAGACCCTAAATAAGTTCGTCTATGTCCAATGAGTTCAGCTGAGTCATTAAGGCCTCCAACACTGATTTTATAGAAATTTCGATGAAGACTTGCCGCAATAGAAGAAGCAATCGTACTTTTTCCAACACCAGGAGGACCTACCAAACAAAGAATAGGACTATTAAGCATTGGATTACGTTGTTTCATCGCTGCATATTCTAAAATACGTTCCTTCACTTCTTTTAATCCATAATGTGTTTTATTCAAAGTATTTTTAATATAATTCAAATCCGTCGCTTCAATCGTCTCTTCATTCCAAGGAAGCGAAAAGAAAGTATCTAAATAATTACGAATAAAAGAAAGGTCCGGACTCATTTCATTCATAAATTCATATTTACGAATTTCCTTTTCAATCTTTTGCTTTGTTCGATGAGATAACTCTAAAGATTTCAACTTTTCTAAATACTGCTCTGCTTCTTTATTCTTTTGATCACTATCCCCAAGCTCTTTTTGTAATTCATGAATTCTTTCACGTAACACAAACTCTTTTTGACTAGCCTCTAATTCTTTTTGAACCGCAACATTAATTTTTTGGTCTAATTTTAAAATTTGTAATTCAACAATAAAATCTTCAATGAGCTTATCTGCTCTCTTTAAAGGATTAATTTCTTCAACATAAGACAACTTTTTATCTAAATGCATAGGAAGGAAAAAAGCCATACGATCTGTCATTTCGTCCAAAGACATTTCTTCATTAATCTCTTGTAAAATCGAGTTATCAATAGTAGGAGAAGTCTTAACATATTGTTTTAACAACTTCATTAATTCCCTTTTATGAGAAAGTTCATCAACATTATTCAATTTAGGAAGTTGAGGAATATAATAGTCACACTGTAGGGCATCCGGAATACGAGAGCAATTAAAATATTTTTGAACTTTAATTCTTCTGTTACCAACAAGTGTAATTCGTTCATGATTAGGCGATAATAAAATTCTTTTAACAATACTAGCTTCCACGGCTATAACCGGTAAATCTTCTACTAAAGGAACTTCTTCCAACGAATCTTTTGGCGAAACAATCACAAGCTTATTTTGATATTCATTTTCACTTAAATCAATAATTTTATGGGAAAGTTCATTATTAAGCTCTAATTTCACTTCTTGATTAGGTAATAACACAAATTTCTTGAGTAACATTACCGGTAACGTCTTAGCCATACACTTCACTCCCGTAAACATTACCGTTTATTATAAATAAGAATTAAGAAAAAGTAAAGATTTATACTTGAAAAAGCAAAAGAAAAGGAGAATTTAAAATAGTTTGTCAATTTTACTAAATAAACTAAAACAAGAAGAATTTACTCTTCTTGCTCTTTTACTTTTACTAACACTTCACGAGGCTTCGAACCATTTTGAGGTCCTATAATTCCTCTTTCCTCTAATAAGTCAATAACTCTAGCTGCCCTGTTATATCCAAATCGAAATCTTCTTTGAATTAAAGAAGCACTAATCTTACCAGTTTGAATTGCAAAGTCTACAATCTCATTGTACATCGGATCATCATATTCTTCTACATCTCCCGGAGAACCACTGCTAGAAGAACTAGAACTTAAAGTAGTTGTTAAAGACTCATCATAACTAGCCTGCTGTTCTTTACAAACATAATCAATTAATCTTCTAATTTCATCATCAGAAATAAAACATCCTTGAATACGAATAGGAGTATTCTCACCCATTGGAAGGAATAACATATCTCCTTTTCCAAGTAACTTCTCTGCTCCAACACAGTCCAAGATAGTTCTAGAGTCTACGTTACTTGCAACACTAAAAGCAATACGAGATGGAATATTGGTTTTAACAACACCAGTAATAACATCTGTACTAGGTCTTTGAGTAGCTACAATTAAATGAATTCCTGCAGCTCTTGCAAGTTGAGTAATTCTCATAATAGAGTCTTCTACTTCTTTCTTTGCAACAATCATCAAATCTGCCATTTCATCGACAATTACCACAATATAATGCATCTTCGGAGTCGGACTATCCGGATGACTTTGATTTTCTTTTTCAATCATTCGATTATAATCATCAATCTTTTTAGCCCCCTTCTCGGCAAACACGTGATAACGTCTATCCATTTCCGAAACGACTTTTTGAAGAACCAAACTTGCTTTCTTTGGGTCTGTTACGACTGGACAAAGTAAATGTGGCACTCCATTATAATTAGAAAGTTCTACTTGCTTAGGGTCTACTAACACAAGCTTCACTTCATCTGGTGTATAACGCATCAAAAGAGAAGCAATCATACTATTAATACACACAGATTTACCAGAACCAGTAGAACCAGCTACTAATAAGTGAGGCATTTTGGTTAAATCCGTACATCTTGGATTACCCATAATATCTTTTCCTAAAGCAACTTGTAGGCCACCTTTCGCTTCTAACATTGTTTTAGATGCTAAAATTTCTTTAATTCGTACAGACGAAATAGCTTGATTAGGAATTTCAATTCCTATCGTACTTTTACCAGGAATAGGTGCCTCAATACGGACATCCTTCGCCGCTAGGGCAAGTGCAATCTCACGATTAATAGAACTAATACGACTGACCTTTGTTCCACTAGGCACAACCACCTCAAACTGAGTAACACTTGGTCCCATATGAATATCTACGACTTTCCCAGCAATTTGAAAATCATTTAAAACTCTCTCCAAATTCTGTTTATTATTAATCAAAAACTGATTAGAATTCACTTTTTTAGACTTCTCTGGATTATCAAGTAACGACATCGGAGGCAAATGATAATTTGGATTTTTAGAAACAACAACCGTAGGCATAACTTCCTCTTTTAAAGGCTCATGATGTTTCAATTCCTCCACACTATTCACAATAATCGATTTTGGTAATTCCTCTTCCTCATCAGCTTGATGTAACCGCCTATCAAGTTCTTTCTCACGTTTTTCTACTTCATCTTCCTCATGATCTTCCTCGCTCTTCTTCTTGAAAGATTTAAACTTACCAATCATATTATTAAGTAGATTCGACAAATTAACATTAAAGAGCAAGACAATACCAAACAACCCTACAAAAGCAAGCACAATATATGTTCCGTTAATACCAAACAAAGAGTCAAAAGCAAAAGACGTCACCGCTCCAATAATCCCACCACCAATCACAATCGATTGTTGACCAGAACTTGCAAGAGCATTATTTGCCCCAATACTTGCAACACGACTCATATAATTATCTAAAGTTGCTTGAAAAATATCAGAAGGCTTCTCCACCATCGTTGCAAAAGTCAAATGACTAATTGTCAAAATAACAATCACTAATAAATAAAAACCAATATACCTTGCACTAAAGAAATTTGGAAGTTTTCTTTTAATTAACATATAAAAACCACAAATAAGTACAAAAATTAGTATAAATGGCCACCATTCTCCCATTAAAAACATTGCAAATTTCTTAATCAAAGCCCCAACTGGCCCAAAACCAAAGCCTATAAGCCCTATTAAAATTAAGACAAGACCAGTTAACTCAACACTATAACCAGTACTTTTACTATTTTCACTTGATGTTTTCTTTTTCTTTGCCATATCCTTCACCATAATAATTATATAAAAGAAACGAAAATAATGCAAAACATCTTTGCGTTATTTGACAGAAATTGATAACCAAGAAGAAAGCTCACAGACTATCTTTTTCCAAACAAAAAAGTAAAACTACTCCATTCATCCACTCTTTTAAGAATTTTTATTTACTTTTTCATTCATCTCATCATATAACTTATATAAATATTGCACATGATTTTCTAAAAAGAAATAATGAACAATATAGAAGAGTAAAAAAATAATTAAAATCGCAAAAATAATTAAAAAGACATAAGAAACCATACCAAGTGCTAAAAATACCAAAGCAAAAATAGCAAAAGCTAAAGTAACTAACAAATGAATAAGTCTCTCATGTTGAAAAAAAGCAATTTTAACTTCTAATTCTCCCAAATCATTTTTTTCTACTTTCTTTTTTAATTTCTTCTCCACTTCTTGGGTATAATTCATCAAGTATTGACGCATATTTCTTCCTTCCTTTCTTAAAATGTCCACAAAAGAATAAAACAACAATTCCTATAAAAATAAAAATCCATAAATCTTTACAAAGAGCATTTACCATATAATTAGTAAATTCCTGAGCACTTAAAACTTCTTTCATAATATATTCTTTCACTACTGTACTAAGCAAAATCTCTATTGCAATAAAAAGAAAAACATACCCGTACATTGCTTTTTGTAAGAAATTCCAAAACTTTCTTTGCTGTAAATTACACAAGAATAAAACAACAAGGAACACCAAATCACAAATTCCTAGAATAAAGATAGTTTTCCAAGAAGTAAGCCATCCTAAAAATCCCATCATATCCTGTAAACTAAATCCTTGATAAAAAGTAACATTCTCTAAAATCTTCTGCGTTAACAAATTCATAGTTGGAAAAAAATCCATAATTACTTTTGAATACTTTTCCAAATTATTTTCAATAAATTCCTTCTGAGCTTCAGTAAATGTTAGTCCTTTTGCTTCTAAGGATTGTTCTACTACTTCATAATTCTCGATAACAAGATCCCTGATATCCTCTGCTGTAACCTCTGGCACAGGCGTTTGATAAAGAAAATAATTTAAAATTTCAATAAGATATTTACTAAGAAAATCCTTTGTCGCATCACTATTTAAAACATCTAAAGTCGTATCACTTGGAATTCCTATCGTCTCAAGCATACCTCTAGTATCTTCGATAAGCCTTTGTCCTTCTTCTCCAAAAGAATGAAGCAAAAAACTAATATCTGCCTCCTTAAGAGTCGCACTAAGCTTTTCCTCTTGTAAATTCCATTTCATAACAAGAGAAATGGTAAGAAAAACACTAGTAATAACGAAAAGAAAAACCATCAAAACAGAAACAATCTTCTTAAAAAATTTCATAAATTCCTCTTTTCTAACTAAATAGAATTTAATTGATACGACAAATCATTAATCCTAGTAATAAACGCTTCATAAGTATTATAAAGCTCATCAGTAGCAAAAGAAATATATTCTCCTTCCAACTCCCAACTATCTTTATTCTCTGTCAAAAAGGACATCGTATTAGAAATTAATACCAAATAATCATCTAACATAGCCATCATATTTTCAATCTCTTCCTTTGTAGATTGAAAGTCTGAAAGAACAGATGCTTTTAACTCCTCACGAATTAAATCAGAAAAAATACCGTGCACATCAGAATAATATTCCATGATTTTATCTTCCTCTAATAAAGCGATCATTGCATCTTTCTTCTTTTCCAAATCTTTCCTTGTTTGTTCTACATAAGCCTGACTTTCTACAAAAAGAGGTCCATCTTCCAAAATTACCGGAACCGTGAGCAAATTCTGAAAATCAGAACTATTTATAATCGCATCTAGCCCTTCTACCTCTTGATAGACATCACGAATATAATTTTTAGTAGCTCTTTCAATCTCTCCAAAAGTTCCATCTAAAACAGTACGGTTAGTATAATAATAGACGCTGTCATAATCAATGGTCCCTCTTTGAGATATTTCTTCAATATGAGAAAACTCTTGTTCTAACAACTCAGCCTTCTTTTGTATAAAGTTAACAAACAAAATATAAAGAACTGCCAGCAAAACAAGGACAATTCCAATCCCTATACAAATCCGCTTCCCAATATTTCTTTTCTTCACACGCCTCACCCTAAGACCATTATACCATTCCTTAGATAAAATAGATAGAATTTTTAAAAACGTTCCCGCATTGCCAAAACAAATTGATTAGAAGAAGCAATCATTTTTTGTACTTCAAACGCTTGTCTTATCAAACATTTTGGAAAACGACTTTCATAATCGTTACAAGTAACAATACCAAGATAGTCAAAAGAAAACAAAGTTAGAAACTCTTTTAAAAAACGAAGATACATTTGTTGATATTCCAAAGATAATTCATGATAACAAACATAATTTCTAAAAAAACAAAAATGATTAAAAAGATAATAACTTTTCTCTAAATATTCTCCCAAACACACTGTATAAGAAAATCTCTCAAAACTAGAAAGAATAAAATGGTAATCGATTGGTTGACAAAGAAAAGCCCTCTTCCATTCCTGTACTTTTTCATCAAGAAAAAAAGCATCATATACTACTCTACAAATCTGAATACGATCTTCACATTGTGTAGGTAAATAAATGATACTTTCTTCCATGTTTTTTCATCCCTTCAAAGATACTTAATTAAATTTATAAATCTTTTGGGCAACTTTATACCCTGGAATTGCTAAAAATCTTGGTAAGCATGTCGCCCCAGACACACTTAACTTACAAGTTTTATATAATTTTGGGTTCTTCTTTTTCAAATATTCCCACAATTCTTTTCTTTTTTGTTGATGTTCTTCCGTATTAGAAATTTGTAGTAATATCGAAGAAACACTCATAATAATATCAATATAATGAATTAAATACTTTGCTAAATTTTTATTTGTTTCCCAATAATCATAAGGATTATAAAAATCAATCATCAATTTGTTTACATATAATTGTTGGTCAATTCTTTTTATCATCGTTTTCTCATTGACAGATTGGTCATCTCTTCCAATAAAATAACGATAAAAAGGAATATTTAAATAATACATAGTTTTAATATAAGGAAGTGGATAATACACAAAAATATTATCAACATAAAAAGTCTTCTCTGGTAACTTAAGACCTGTTTTTCTTAAAAACTCAGTATTATAAATAACGGAATGCATAAGCAAATAAGCATCTTTTCGAAACTTACCTACTTCGTCCCAACCAAAGACCTTACCTTCTGGCAAAGTATTCACGTATTTAATTTCTTTTTGTTCATTATGTCTTTCATAAACATAATTGACAACCATCATATCCACTAAAGTATTATCTTTCTTTAATTTTTTTATGGTATCAAGCACTTTTTTCAAAGACTCTTCATCTACCCAGTCATCAGAGTCAACAACTTTATAATAAAGACCAGTAGCAAGTTCAAGCCCTTTATTCACGCCAGACCCATGACCACCATTTTCCTTATGAACAGCTCGAACAATATCGGGATATTTCTTTTCATACTTATCTGCTATTTTAGCAGTATTATCCGTGCTTCCATCATCTACTACGATAATTTCAACATCACGCCCTCCAACTAACAAAGATTCGATACAATGTTCCATATAACTTTCTGAGTTATAGCATGGTACAGCAAATGTAATATATTTCATAACAACTCTCTTTCTATACCTTAATTATAATAGGAAAGTATGGAATTAGCAATATTTTCTCCAATAGTATTAATATTTTGCATAATCCACAACGCATCGTCATACTGATCATGATAAGCAACTTCAATTAAAGCACCGGTTGGCAAGAAATCATCATTAACCTCTCCAAGTGACCCATTCGCATATTTTACCCCACGATTATAGGTAGAAACATTATTTCCCGGATAAATACTCCACAAATTATTATAAATATTTGTCGCGATAGAAAGGGCATTAGACTGTGCATCATCAACATAAATTTCAATTCCCCGTGCTTCGTGACTAGCAGAAGCATTCGAATGAATTGCCAAATGAAAATCTGCTCGAACATAGTTACTTGCAGCCACCCAAGCATTAATATCCCCACTAGGATAATTACGATACACAATAACCCCATTATTTTTTAAAGTACTTTCCACAACATCAGCAATCTGGTTCATAATTTCCATCTCAGTTGTAAACCCAGTACTCTCTACTCCATAATTTCCATTCTGGTTACTTGGACTCAAATAAATTACTAAATTTTTATCTCGTACTTGAAAATTATAAGTATTAATCACTGAGTCATACCGATTATCAGAGACTGCAAACGTTTTAATCGTCATATTCTCTTGTATCACAAATGGTTCTTTATAAACAGCACTAGAAGTAGTCGGGTCACTTCCATCAGTTGTATAATAAATAGTCGCATGATTAGTTCTAGATTTAAGCTCAACCTTTGTTCCAGCCCGAATAAATGTCGGATTATGAGATACATAAACTGGATTAGTTGTTTCCTTTGAGCCTATACTAACATTCACACTAAGTGTTTCAGCAATCTCCACATAATCTTCATACACTGCTTCTAACACGATTCTATAATCCGTATTTTCTGAAAAAGCACTAGCAGGAATTACCACCGACTTTTCATATTTAGGAACTTCCAAACGATTAACAAGCGTATCTCCTACATACAAATTAGCATAAAAATGATTAGCGTTCTCTCCTCCTAAAAATTCGAGAGTAACATCATTCCATCTCGTACGATATCCATCATTAGGACTAAGCAAAGTTAGCTTTCCTACCACTGGTGTATTTAAATAAAAATTAAATGTACTAATAATTCGGTTCTCACTATTTTTAAGATGAGCTGTAATACGTCCGGAATAACCTTCTACCACATCACGAGGAATAACTATATCTGCTCCATTAACTTCACACTCATAAATTTTATTCTGATTATAAAGCAATTCAACAGTATAACTCTCTTGAAAGTCATAACCATCCAAATACAAAACCATATCTTGATTTTCTGTAACATAATGGTCCTGAGTAGTTAAAAATGTCGCATCTTGATAGGTATATAAAAGCTGATTAGTACTCTTTATTTTCTCATCATTTTTATTGTACGCAACAACATCTATAGTAAATGTCTCATTATAATTTGCCGTAAAATTAGTTAAAGGAATAGCCTCAGAGTCACTTGTCGTTTGATAAACAACCTCATCATCTTTTAACACCTTTGCTTCATACTTAGTCGCATGATTAGAACTTGTTACGTTTAAAACAAGTGCTTCACCAACACTTTCTACATTTGTAATAGAAAACTCACTGAGCTTTGGATACATAAAACTTTGATACCCAATCCAAAAGAAAGCAAAATTAACAACAATTAAAAGAATAACTACAATAATACTAAGAGTTCGCTTATATTCTTTTTTCATGATAGAACCTCTACTTCCTACCCTATTTTTACGTATACTATTTTACACGATATATCCATCAATTTTCAAGTAAAAAAATACTCTTTCTCCATAAGAGAAAGAATTCAAAAAAAACATAGCACTAGTCCTCAATGAAAAAAATATAAAAACTAATCTAAATATTCTGTTAATTCGCTCACGATTTTATAAACCTTTGTCATTGGATTTCTTTCTGATAATTGTCCATCTTCATTAAGATTTTCCATATACTCATAATTTTTAATCACACAGTGTATTTTTCCATCCTTTGTGATTTTCTTAAAAATGTCTGCATCATTTTTATTGTATTCGCCTAACCCGTTCCTTTGAAATTCCTTATTCAGTTCATCCAAGATATTATCTTTAGAAACATATTTAGTAACTTTCTTTAAATGAGATAACAACCATAATTCAAAATTTGGATTCGACCAACAAGCATTATAATCACAATTTTCTACTGCTTTATTAAATTGTTCATCACTATAATCATCCTTATCAAACACCACCCAAACTTGTCCATATACTTTACTAGAATGATTAACATACTTTTGAGTATACTTTACTAAATCTACAGTATTTCTTCTAGTCCCTTTTACTTCAATATTAGGCATTAAAACATTCACTTTGTTTCCAAATTTTTCATTAATTTTTTTCTTTAATTCATTAAAATAATTAGGCTTTCGTTTTCTTTCCTTCACACACAATTAAGTAATTAGCTGGTGCTCGCCTTTTACTCCTTAATCTATCTTTCCTTGAAATATAATTATTTCTCATGACGAATCTCAAACTCTTCTAAAACCGGAACTGCACCATATCTTCCAGTTAAATAATCTTTGTTGTACGTTGCATCATTCCTAACTTTTTTACCAGTTTTATGATTTTCATCATCTAAAATATAATCAGATAAAGCATACATTTCTGATACACCGTCCCTATTTTTTTCAGTAAACCAGATCTCATCTCTTCTAAATGTATCCTTGTTTAAGTTTACAGTATCATGAGTAGAATATATAAGCTGTCCATTGCCTATATTAGTTTCACTATTATGAAATAAATTTATAATATATCTTGTTAATAATGGATGCAATTTCGCATCTAATTCATCTATAAATAGCACCATTCCATTTTTTAATGCTTCCATAAAGAAATCAAATAAATGAAACATTTTTCTAGTACCATTTGACTCTAGTTCTAAAGGTAATGCTTTCAATTCATTATTTTCTCCTTTATGAACCAATTCTAACTTAACTACTTTATTATTATTTTGTACTTCTTCTAAAGAATTAGGGGTAGTTTTAATTCCTTCTATCCCTGAATCAAACGTATGAATAAATCTTAACAATTCTTTTTTATATTTTTCATCACTCAATATTTTTAAAGAAATTCTAGTATTGATAAAATCTTCAAATTTTGGATTGCCTAAATCTAAATAATTGGCATTGATAAACCAATTATAAACGTTATTAAAGTCCTCATTGTCTTTATCTATTTTACTATATATATTTAAAAACAAAGATCTTTCGTCAATATTAGTTAGTTTTGAAAACTTATTATTAAATTTCATAATAACATTATTTTTTTTTCTTTCAAAAATTGAATAAAACTTATTTACCTTTTTTTTATAAAGCCATTCTGAAACAATGCGATCTTGTAATACATCAAAACCATACTTATAAATTTTATTATTTTTAGTTAATATCTCAACCTCCAAATGTATTGGCTGATTATTTATCATAAAACTATATACATTATCTTCATTCATTGAAGAATTTTTTTGAGAATCATCACTTACTAATATTCTTTCTTTCATATAATCAAAAGCCTGTAATACATTCGTTTTTCCACTCGCATTAGCTCCATAAATTGCCGCAACCTTTAAAAGATGAATCTGTTTTGTTTTTACTACATTATATTCATGTTCCTTTAAGGAAGTAGCTTCCATATCTAACACATTTTCATCTTTAAAAGATTTAAAGTTTTTAAAACTAAATCTAATCAACATTTTTTTCTTTTTCCCTTTCACACTATATTATACGCATTTTTAGCAAAAAATAAACTTTTTTGAGATTTATTCTCAAAAAAAGCTGATTTTAACTAAAAAACTACTGGTTTTTCCAGTAGCTCCTACTTATTCACTTTTTCTTTAGCAAGTTTTTTATTCTCTTTAGAATATCCAACTAAAGCATTTGTACTTTTCTTAACAATAGTCTCATAAATTTCCTCAAATACTTCTCGAACCTTTTTCGTATGAGTACTCAAACTTGCCACACCATGCATCTTACCATCTTTTGTCATGATTTGAATACTTTGACTAGTTTTTACACCACGTTGTCTAATTTCATAAGGATAAATCCAAACAATATCTTTATAGCTAATAACATCAAAAGTATTTCCAAAATTAACAATATAATTTTTTGTTAAAGAAACATGTGCATTTTTATAGAAAAATGTATCTTTATCATTTAATTCTTCATCAATTTTATGAATATCTTCCTCAGTTAACTTCTTAATATTTTTCTTATAACGCACTATCATAATCGCTCCACATAATAAGAAAACTGCTCCAACAACAATAGCAACAACTCCAAGAATAATAAATACATCCGTATCTGTTAAAGGAAGTGCCTCAGCATCTAGATAAACATTATTAAAATAATTTGTAAAATCACTTGCTGTAATTTGATATTCTTCTTCCAAATCTTCATTATAAACTTCAATAGCAATTTCTTTAATATCTTCTGGTATCGTCTTAGTCATACCACTGATACGAATTGGATTTTCTGCTATATCATCTGTTAATAATGACTCATAGGTATTATCTCTCATTCTCATAATGTACATATAATCTTCATCAAACACATAATAGAAATAATAATCCTCTTCCCCTTCAAAATAAGCAAATCCAAGCGGCTCAGCACTAACATCAATATAAGCATATTCATCCGTTTGTAATCCACTTTCCATTTGATCAGCTAAAGAAATAGACTCTACATTTCCTTCCCTAAAAATTCCATACACAATAAACATGATAGAAACCGCAACTAAAAACAAACCGATAAAAACCATATTTCTTAGTCTTCGATACTCTTTAGTAACCGTTTCATTGGTAAAACCATTCATAAATCTCCACTCACTTTCTAAAATCATTATATAATAAGAATACAAATTTTGCTACAAAATCTTTCTTTTTTAGAAAAAAAGCAAAAAATATGATGAAAATATAAAAAAAAGCTTGCAGTTGTCATATTTCTATGGTAAGATTAATTTGTTCTTTGGGGGACTAGCTCAGTTGGCTAGAGCATCTGCCCTGCACGCAGAGGGTCGCGGGTTCGAGTCCCACGTCCTCCACCATTAAGAATATATCCCTTTGTATAAAGGTTTTTTTATTTATATGAAAGGAATGAATTTATGAAAGAAACAAAGGAAATATTGACTGGAAGAATTGAAAGGTGTTTAGATATCTATCACTATACTATATACGGAAAAGAACATGTAATCCCAGATTTTGAATTAGGGCACATAACATGTAGCACCCTTCATCGCTATACTCAAACAGCATATGAAGGAGCAATACTACTAAAAATAGATGAAGAAAACTATATCTGGCTAAATGCTCCAGATGAACAAAAGAATCCATTATCACAAAGACTTGATGTATTACAAAAACATATTACTACAACTCCAGAAAAAGATTATGACTTATTTGTAGATAAAGAGTCTTTGATACCATATATTCCAACACCTAACCAAAAGAAAAAAGGTTATATAAGAAAATTAACAAAAAACATGAAAAAAGACAAGTAGAACCCTATTTGTCTATTTTATTTGTATTGCGTCAATTGCTTTCCCATAAATGCCTGCATACCCATTATTTGTATTATCTACCTTATTAACCCAAGAAAGCCACGAACCACCTCTCAAATGAACTCGGTAAGTAGCGCCTTCAATTTGTACTCCATCAATACTATTACCAAGATTTCCAGCATAATCCCGTCTATTTTCTACCCACGGAAGCCAGTATCCTTTGTTCATATCGTGAACCCGCATCCGATAAGTATCCGCATACACTCCACCAATAGCATTTCCAAAATTACCAGCATAGTCACTAGAACCAACAAGTACGTTAGGAAGCCAATACTTTTTAACATTATCATAAACCTGATATCTCTTCTCACTAACATTACTTGGCAAATCACGGTCTAAATAAGGTTCTGGGTCAATCCGTACATCACTTTGATTTCGAATTTCAAAATGTAAATGTACCCCATAAGCATTGCCAGTATCTCCCATATAACCAAGACGAGCTGCCTTATTCACACGGTCTCCTTTTTTTACGTACACTTCTTTTAAATGCGCATATAATGTATAATAACCATCATCATGACGAATTTTCACAAAATTTCCATAACTTGCATTACCAGTAGATCCAGGATTATGTCTCTGCCCTGTTTGCACCATAACAACTTCGCCCGCACTATGAGCAATTACTGTATCCTGCTGATACCACTTTTTAACAACATCTACAGCTGGATGACTATTCGTATACGGATTGGTGATTTGATTTTCTCCATCTAACAAAATTCGACTCATAAATTATTCTCCTTTCAATGATAATTTATGAGTTTTTTTAAATTTTGTCTGTTTCTTTGTCACATTTTTAAAAATTTCGCATAAGAAAAACTTTAAAATCACAAACTCAAAATAAACGGATCACTTTCCTTTCCTGTTCCACCAGTAATTTTTACATTAGAAGAAAGATATAAGACGGGAGATACTGCTTTTCCAGCGCGAGTTCCATAAATATAATACACGTCACCACCGCAACTTACAGCAAAGCCATGATCTGAACCGCCAGAATACAAAGTTAAAGTCCATTGATCACTAGTACTATCATATAACCAATCATTATTATAGCATTCACTATAACCGAGAGTTCCCCAACTATTCAATGCTATTTCTAAACACGAAGCTCTATCCGTTGTCCCTTCACCACTTGTCGCATATCCATAGTCGCTTGCATACATAAGTCCTATCTGCCCTATCCATGTCGTTGATCTTCCACTATAAACATTAGTTCCTCTTTCGTATCCATAAAAATGAACAGCTAAACCATTGCTATTAGCAGTATAACTTGCTGTTCCGCCTAAATTCCACACAGCATTATCAATCATAGTTTTAGCTTCACTTGTTAAACCATTAGAACTAAAATCACATGCTTCCATTGTCCCACTGATATTCATCGAACACATTCCAGTTGTTCGATTGTAATATGCTCCCGAATTTAGTACTTGTTGCAGAACGCTTTTACTCCAATCATTTTCTGCATAACTTCCCTTACTATCCCAACTATAGATTCCTAATGGTTCATCTCTAATTATTTTTAATCTTGTTTCTTTTGTTCCTGTTCCATTATCGATGTTATTAAATGCACCTATGATTCTCCATAATTCATTATTAAATGATACATAGTTATTTGGATTAGCGCCTATGTACCTTGCGTTATTATCTGGATCATCTGTTGCGATTTCTTTTGATAAACTAGCATTATCTTTTATGTAATTTGCTGCTGTATCATTACATGCTAAGATTGAATCAGTAAATGACATTTCCTTAAAATACATCGTACTCTTTGTTCGGCTCGTATTTCCTGTAGAATAATTGGAAAAATTAACTAAAGCACTCCATGTCTCATTATCCCAAGATATTGTTGCACCATTCGTACAACTACTTTGAGTAATATCTAACGTATATCCACTATCTTTAGAAGGAAAAGTATTTGTTATTTCTCCATCAACATATACTGCGAAATACAAGTCTCCTGGGTCTTGATATGTTCCATTAATCACATTAAACTTTTTATCTTCAGTAAAACTCGCAAAACTTGTATACAAAAATACTCCTGCTAGTAAGAATACAGAGCATACTGTAAATACTATAATAAACGTTTTCTTTTTATTTTTTTCTTTAAATTTCTCTAGTTTCATGACACTCGCCTACCTTAAATATATTGTAAGCTACAAAACCCCTCCCCCGTCAAGAAAAATTGAAAAAAATAAAAATTTATGCTATCATGTATATAGATGAAAGAAATTTCATAAAATAAAAAAGGATATATCTGAAGTAGAGATCAGATGCAATCCCATTTTTTTGTGGTTGGCACCCGATTCAGCAAATGCTGATGAAGGTGCCTTTATTATTTATATTATTATTTGAAAATAATAATAAAAAGTAATAAAAATATTACCATGAATAATAGATAAATTATGCAAAAGAAATTTTTTTCTATTTTACGCATAAATATCACCCTTTCTTGTTTTTTATTTAGAAAGAAAGGGAAAGCACCTGAATTTCAGATATATCCAAATATTATTATAGCAAACATATGATTGACACACAATAAAAAACGAGAACTATTTTTTATATTTTTGAATAATCTCATAAAGCACTCACCAAATTATCAGAAACGAAAGCCAAGAAAAAAAGACTTATTTTTCTCCGTGTGTAATCACAGTAATAAGTCCTTTATCCAATTCTTCTAAAGCTCGTCCAATTGTTCTCTTATTATGATATTCATTCTCAGCCATTTGATAATGATGATTTTCTAACATCTGTTTACTACGAATCGATGCAACATGAACAAGTTTATACTTAGAATCAACAATAGTAAGTAATTTATCAATAGATGGATATAACATATTTATCACGTCCTTACAGTACTATAATACTAAAATTTTAACGACTCATACAAGAATTACACCATTTATTGACAAAAGATTGACGATTTTTTTAAGAAACAAGTTTTCGTAAAGCATTTAAAATTTCTACCATCGCCCACGTATCTTGCTGACAATAAATACGAAGTGCCTCTTGTGTTTTCAAAAGCTCTTCCTTTGTCATAGAATTATAATTAGCATATTCTATAATCGCTTCCGTACCATTTTTTACATCTAAATTAGCATAAGTTAGCTCACTAAAAATCGGTAAAGTTTTCTTAATAGAAAACGAACCCGATAGTCTTTCATCATAAAAATTAAACGTATCAATTTCCTTCTTAGAAAAACCTAGTTTCTCATACAACTCTTTATGATTATTGACAATCCATAGTAAATCAAATCCTCTATGATATAATTTCATTAAATCATCATGATATTCTGGATAAATAGAAGCTAACTCTTTTATTCTTCCCTTTTCAAACGAAACATTCTGAGCAAGAAGAGTTCCTTTGTTCACATCGACATGCTCTAGTAAACACTCTACAAGTTCCTTTCGTTCATCATTTGTTGTTTTCGCAAGAAAAATAATATTATCTTTCTCTTTATCACAAACGCCCGGAGCACGTTCAATATGTAAACTAAACTCAAAAGGACTTTGGGTATAAGGTCTTTCTCCACGAAACCGCGGAACAGGAGAAGGAAACGTTTCAAAATCTAAATGATAAATTGGATATTCTAAAGTTTCGATAGCCTTT
This sequence comes from Candidatus Ventrenecus stercoripullorum, assembly GCA_018712835.1. GTDB lineage: Bacteria > Bacillota_I > Bacilli_A > RF39 > UBA660 > Ventrenecus > Ventrenecus stercoripullorum. Next base: position 31,162 of record DVGF01000025.1, on the reverse strand, counting down.
CGAATCTTTTCTTTTTGCATAAATAGGGTGTGAGTTTTAACACATTCCCTTTGAATAAAATGATTGTCCTTCGTAATCCACGCTTCTGGAACATCTAGCATATGAAGATACCCTGCATTAATAAGTTCTAATCCCTTTATACGCTTTCCATTTTCCATACAAAAACCAGAAGGATTATTCACGTAACTTAGCGAACTATTTTTTTCTGGAATTTTATGACCACATACAGGCGTAAAATATTTACATTGAGTTTGTTTTTTAAAACCGCAAGAAACACCTAACGGAACTTCTCGGATATTAGGCTCTTCAATATTTTTGATAAGACGTTCTGCATCAAGCTTCACTTGAAATTGATACTTCCTCGTAATTTCAGTCATATCAAAAAACGTAATTAATTCATTACCTCTAGCATCCGTCTGATAAACTTCACGTCCATTTTCCATCAAGCCATCATACACATAGTCTGCATTTAAAACACCTAAATAATAATGAATATGTTGTAGCTCTTCTTCTTTCTTTTGTTCTTTATATTGTCCTTCCAAAATAAATCTTTGTACAGCCAAATCATAAATATAAGACCCTATTCCATAACGGTCTAACAATTTCTTTTTTAATGTTTCATAAGTTTTTAAATCCATTTCTTCCGTAAGAGGATATCCTGCAATTTCCCCTTTTAATCGATGAATATTGTTTTCACAAGAAAAAATAGAATACTTTTGACTTTTATAATATCCCCCAGTAAGTTCTGTATATTTTTTCGAAGTGGTTGCCTTCACTTCAATAATATTAACGTTTTCTCCCTTTTCATTATAAATATCAACATAACAAAGAAAAGGAATTTCCTTATAACAAAAAGAAAAACACTTTTGATCATTTGTTTTTTCGGCATAAATAATATCTCCTGGAAATATCTTACTAGCAAGTCTTCCAGCTTCAATTTCTACTCTTTTATAATAAGGGTTCATTGCTTTTAACTGAGCATTTTCCTGAACAGTTTTATCCTGATAATCTCCCGTGCTCCCTTCAAACATCGCATCTCGAATTTCTTGCAACTGCATCGCTTCTTCTTGTTCCTTATATTCCTGATAACTAATAGGATTTTGCAAAAATTCACGCCGAATATCTTCTAAAAAAACATACCTATCACAACGCGTATATTCAACAAATTTAGTTTTTGTAATAGCCATAAATTATGCAATCTCCACCTGATAATCTTCACTACCCGAAGCCCGAGTCACTTTAAAACGAACATTATCTACATCTACATCATCTACATCAATAAAATAATTATTTTCTACTAATTCACTACCATAAAAATATGTTTCCGCATCAGTAAATTCTTCTGGATGAGCTTCCACATAAACTCGGGCAGCTTGAAGTAAAGTATCATTCCATACCACTTCCATCTCAGCAGTGTTGTCTGCATCTTGATACGCATAACTTACTTTCACAATCCCAATAGCAAAAACAATTGCTAAGACAGCACATAAAATAATCATTTCTTTAATACTATATCCTTTATTATTACGTAACACGTTACCACATCCTTATAAGGATTATAGCATTTTTTTCCACAAAAAAAAAGACACTATACGGTCTTTTCCACTTTTTAAAGAAACTTTTCCTAAGAATTTGTAGCCACATATTCCTCAAAATGTTTTTTTATTTTCAGATATAAACTTTCCTCAAGATACTTTTCTAAAAATGCAAAATATGGTTCAAATAGATGTTCTTCCATACATAAACGAACACTTTCCTTATAATTAAAATCATAAAGAAAACAAATTTGCAATAATACATGGTCTAACGCACTTACTTGGTTTTTCTTAGGAATACACTGATTATGAAAATAGAGTTCCAAGTTTTCTGGAAGAATTTTCTTTTCTGCAGGATTTGTCTCTACATCATGAGTACAAGAAACACTCCTTAAATTAGCAAGCTTATCTGTATCCCGAATAAGCTTAGCTGCCTCCATTCTGAGTGTTTCCTCCTCTGGCAAAGAAAGTTTATTATGGTGATAAATTGCAAAACAAATAATATCTTCATCCTCTTTCGAAATATCATTTTGAAAAAACCAATCCTGACGCTTTAATATTTGCACACTTTCCTTTGCATGGTCAAACGAGTCTTGAGCATCGTGAAATCTTTTAAATTGTTTTGCTTGGACAAATCTTCCTAAATCATGAAAAATAGCAATCGTAAATGCAAGCTCTTGTTTTTTTGAGTCCCAGCCTAAACTTTCAACAAGCTCTTTCGTATATTCTACAACCTGATAAGTATGATTATACTTAACTTGAAATAAATATTTATCTTTTTCTTTAGCCAAATAATCATGGGAAAAAGTTTCAAAAAAAGATTTGGCACTTTCAAACATACCAAACCCTCCTTATTTAATGTCCTTTAATGTAACAGAATAACTTCCATTAGGACTAGATACTTCAATTGTTTCTCCTTTTTTATGACCAATCACAGCTTGACCAATTGGACTTTCATTAGAAATCTTATTTTCAAAAGGATCTGCTTCCATAGAACCAACGATTTTATACTCATCTTCTTCACCATCGTCATACAAAATAACAACAGTTGAACCTATCGTAGCAGTATCCTTAGAACCAGCATCAGCAATCGTACTATGTTCTAACTTATATTCTAATTCTTTAATTCGTGCTTCTACTTGAGCTTGTTCATCACGAGCAGAGTCATAATCTGCATTTTCAGACAAATCTCCTTGAGCTCTAGCATCCTTTAAATCCTTTATAATACGTGGTCTTACCACCGTTTTTAACTCATTTAATTCTGTTTCCAACTCCAAATAACCTTCTGGAGTCAAAATAAATTCTTGTTCTTTCATTTCATCATCACTTTCTAATCAATCAATCGTGCAACATCATACTATAAAAAAGACTCTTTGTCAAACACTTTTATCCGCATCATATCAAGCCTTGACACATGTCTGTCAAGTGGCATTTTTAAAATCATATTAGGATGATTTGCTACAGAAATTTCTTCTCCATTTTCATTCCATATTGTATGAACTGTATACGAAAAAGTTTCCATATTTGGTCCAAAAAATTGTACTTCATCGCCAACTTTAAAATAATTTCTTTGTTCTAAAGTAACAATCTGTTCTTTTTCATCATAATCTAAAACTAATCCTAAAAAATCTTGATTAGAAACTTCTTGTCGCCCTAAAAAATACTGTTCTTTCTCACCAGGAAGTTTATCAAAAAACTGTGGACTACTCTCACGATTAGCTACTCGGTTAAGAAGGGCTAAATAATATGCTTCATCTTCCTTTGTTAAGGAATGGTCCTTTATTTTATCTAACATTCTTCGGTAACATAAAATAACCGTCGCGATATAATAAATTCCTCTCATTCGTCCTTCCACTTTAAAAGAATTAACGCCCGACGTAATCATTTCTTCCAAATAAGGTATCATATTCAAATCTTTACTTGTCATACTAAACTTAGGAGAATCTTCCACCTCAAAAACCCAACGGCAAATCTGAGCACATCCCCCGCGGTTTGCATCACGATTAGTAAGACGATTGGATAACACACAACGTCCCGAAAGAGAAGTACACATAGCTCCATGAACAAAACATTCAAGCTCTAAATCAGTACTTTCCTTAATCGCCTTAATATCTTCCCTACTTGCCTCACGTGCTAAAACAATTCTTGTGACTCCTAAGCTTTTATAAAAAGAAGCACTCTTATGATTTAAAACACTTGCCTGAGTAGACAAATGAACTTCCAAAGGAATATTCTGTTTACGAATAAGCTCTATAACAAACAAATCACTTACAATTACCGCATCCACATGAATTCTTGATAATTCCCATAGATACTCTTCTAACCCTTCTGTATCCTTATTATGAAAAATAATATTAACAGTTACATAAACTCTTTTTTGCATCTTATGAGCATATTCTACTCCTACCTTGATATCTTCTAAAGAAAAGTTCTTTGCATTCGCTCTTAAACTAAAATTTTGCCCTCCGATATAAACCGCGTCAGCTCCATAATGAAAAGCAAACTTTAATTTTTCTAAATCACCTGCTGGTGCGAGTAATTCAATCATGACGTTCCTCCTTTGGCGGTAGCCGGTAAATCGTCTCTTGATGCAAAAAGAAAGAAGAAGTAGATGGATATTGACCAGCTTCAAATTCTTTTAACCACTCTGAAAAATGTTCAATTTGAGTAAATTCCAAATTAAGAAGATAATACTCACACGGACAATCAAGTAGTTCATATCCATTATATACTGCATTATCATACAAAACAGTTCCATATTCATTTTCTACTAAAAGAAACTCTTTATTATGAATTGGTTCTTTAATAAGAAATGGATTTGTTTTCTCTACACCAAAATGTCTCGCATAATTAGTAACTAACTGCCTTCTAGAATACATAAGTGGCAAATGTCCAAACAAAACAGCCCCAACCTTCGCTTGACTAGAAATATATTTTATTTCTTCTAAGGTAATATCAGGAGACAAAATAACCGAGTCAACATAAGAAAGATAAGCTAAAGTAGTCTCTAAACTACAAACTGCATGAGTTGCATATAATATAGTTTTTAAAGGACTATTCTTTTCTTTTAACACTTCTAAAACGCCTAAATCTTCAAAAACAATACCCTGAGCACATTTTAAAATAAAAGGATAAAGTTCTATAAAAGAATTCATGAGCGAAGAATCAAAAAGTCGATTGACATAAATGTAAGAACCTTTTGGAATTTCTTGAATAGCATACTCATGACTCATTCCAACGCAGTAGCCCTTTAACGGAAAAAGAAAAAGGGTATTATCCACTTTCTCTAACTTATTATTTCCAGCTAAAACAAGATATTTATTTTTCATCATTTTTCCTTACACTAACAGAAAGTCCGTCCCCAATATCCAAAAACTCTGTATCAAACTCTTCATTAGTTTTCAAAAAGTCAATATACCCTTCTATTTTTCCAACTAGTTGTCTTAAATTCTTACTTTCAATCTTATCAGACTTTCCAACATATCCATGAAACTTTAAATTATCAGTAATAATTGCTCCTCCAGGTGCTAAAAAATACTTATATTTTTCAAAAAACTTCTTATATTGTCCTTTTGCAGCATCAATAAAAATCAAATCATATTCTGTACCTTCTGCTAAATTAAGTTCTAAAGCATCCTGAAAGACAACCGTCACTTTACCTTCAAAACCACATTTTTTCACATTTTTTAAAGCTTCCATATAATTTGTCTCATCACGCTCAATCGTTGTAACTTTCACTTGTCTACTACTAGAAGCCATTAAAATACCAGAATAACCAATAGCACTACCAATCTCTAAAACATTCTTAATATCATGTTGTTTAATAAATTTCATAAGAAAAGCAATACTCTCTTTTTCAATAATCGGAACATTATGTTCTTTGGCATATTCTTCCATTTCTAATATTAAATTTTTCATAATACTCACTTTCTTTAATTTGTTGCACAGATACTTTGCAGTTCTTGTGCTTTAGAAATAAACTCAGAATAATTTTCTTGAAAGAATACTTCTCCAGTACAAGTATTAGCAACAAAGTAGTAATAATTGGTATCACTTGGATTTAACACCGCATCAATACTACTAATATCCGAATTACAAATCGGTCCAATAGGTAGTTTACCATTCATTTGCCCATCTGTCAAACGGGTATTATAAGGATTCACATTATTAATATCATCAGCCGTCAAATAATCATCTAGACTTTTTAAAACTCCATAGTAAGTAGTCACATCACTTCCTAAAGACCAATTATCACGAAGTCTAGAATAAAATACTTGAGCAGCCGTCTTACGATCTTCTGGCGTATTTGCTTCTTTCTCAACAATAGACGCAAGAGTTAAAATTTGATGAGCCGTATATCCACTATTTGTAATCGCATCTTTATAAGGCTCTAATTTAGTCCCTGTTTGTTTAAGTAATGTCGTAATTACCTCTCGTGGAGTAGCCGTTTCTAAAAATTCATAAGTATCAGGATACAAATATCCCTCTAATCCATAATAAATATTACCATCTAAAATATCACTTGTTAAAAACCAATACTCTCCAGAATTCACTAATTCTTCTAAAAATGTAGAATCATTAACTTGTGCCAAAAACTCTTCTTCCGTAAAATCCAAATTTTTAGAAAGTTCACTAGCATAATCCGTAATTCGAAGTCCTTCACGTAATGTCACACTCACCGTATTAATCTTGACATCCCCGTTTGAAAACTTTTCAATCATCTGTTTTGGAGTCATCGAAGGACTAAGTTCATATTCTCCAGCCTGAATATTATCACGGCTAAAAAACAAATAGAAATCTAATACATATTGACTTCGAATAAGACCATCTTGTTCTAAATTCTTAGCAACAGTTGTTTTACTTGTGCCATTAGAAATTACAAAAGTCACCAAATTCGTATCACTAGACTTAGCGCCCATCCCCCAAAAATAAAAAGAGACCCCCAAAATAATAAGCAGTAACAAAATACCACCAAGTATGAAAAGAACTTTCTTCATGAATTAGTCGCCTACTTTCTCTGATAATTTAGCATAAATACTTTCTACAGTATTCCATTCCTCTTCTGTTTCCAAAGCCCCCAATACTTTTCCGTTTTTTTCATATACATTAGCATACACTCTAAGATTTCCACTATCATCTTTTGTATTATCTGTATAAACAATATAATTTTTATTTGTTTCAGAAGATTCAAAAGCAAATAATTTTTGATATTCCTTCTCTACTCCATCTTCACCCTCTAAAACAAAAACATCGTTTGTTACTGATTCTTTCTCTTTCATTTTTCCATCCTTTCTTTTAAAAATGTTTCTAATATTAATGCGGAAGCAACATTATCAATGACCTTTTTTCTTTTTTTTCGAGACTTATCACTAGCCAGTAAAATGCGTTCTGCTTCTTTCGTTGTTAATCTCTCATCAACAAAATACACTGGCATATGAAATTTTTCTTTCAAAATTTCCGCAAAAGAAGTACTTCTTTCTGCTGCAAAACCACAAGAATTATCCATATTTTTAGGAAGTCCTAAAACAAAAGCTGTAATATGCTTTTCTTGTACAATATTCTCTAACTCTCCTAATACTTTATCATATTCATTTACTGGAAAATGGAGAGTCTTTAAAGGAAGTGCAAATGTATTAGAAACATCACTAACAGCCACTCCCAACGTTTTAGTCCCTAAATCAAGTCCTAAATACCTCATTTTAAATATTCCTGTAAAATATAAGCTAACAACATAGCTCGATCAATAGACATAATCTTTTCTCTCGCACCTTTATAAGAAGAAATGTACCCGGGATCCCCACTCATCAAATAACCAACAATTTGATTAATTGGTTGATATCCTCTTTCTTCTAATAATTGATATACTTCCTTTAAAATCATCTTTACGTTTGCTTTAGCTAATAGTTGCACATCAAATAAGGTCGTATTATCCATAACATCACCTACTTTTGTACAATGATATTGTATCAAAAAGTAATCCTTATTACAAGAAAGCGGGTAAAAAAAATACTAAGAAATTTTCCTAGTATTTATTCATCAATACAACTACCGACATCCCAAATACAATTAAAGCATCCCCAGAACTCATCCTCGTTCCAAGTATCAACCCAACTAAATATCAGACTGATAAGGGCTGGCAAAAAGAAAATACATACCCCAGCAATCGCCCGAAATACTAAAGACTTTACTGCCTTTCCAAGCGTATCTTCCTTTGACCCAACAATGGCCTTAAATAAATCCATCATTCCCATACCAATAATAATAATTGGAATAAAAATTTTAGCAATTCGAACAATATGTCCTATAAAGATAAAAGTACTACTAAGTCCAGAACAATAATCCATTACTCACAACTCCTAACATTTAAAATACACTTTTGACAAGCATTAAATTCTCCTTTTAAATCTACCCAAGAAGAAATTAATGAGAATACAACACTAATGACCGTTGGAATAAAGAAAATAATAGCACCAGCCGCTACTCGTAAAACAAAAGATTTAGCAGCTTTCCTAATTTCTTCATCTTTAGAACCTGTAATAGCTTTAAAGAAATCCATCATTCCAAGAGCAATAATAATAATTGGAATCGCAATTTTCACAACTAACACTATATTTCCAATAAACATCAACGGCTCTTTTAATCTTCCACATGTTGCAGAATCCTCTACATCAATATCAGAAGCATTACTATTGTTATTAGAAGATTCTTCGTTAGAACTATTCCCAGATTGAATAGAATTATAGTAATAAGTCGTGCCATCTACCATGGTAACTGTACTTCCAGTCGTAATAACTGCACCCTGACTAGATAACCCATCAAAAGTATAACGTTCACAACTACCAACTTGAGTACACAATACATAACGACCATTATCATCTACATAATAAAACATTCTTGTTTGCCCTATCATGGAATTATTATAATTTTCTTGCTGTACAGAATCATACTGAAAAACAATACCATTATAAGTAATCTGGCCAGCTGCCAAATTGAACGTTACGCCTTGCTGACCCGGCTCTACTTCATCACATTTTGTACCATCACAAAGTAAATAATTTCCATTATCTACGCGATAATAATATGCTACAGCAAAAGCATTAGGAACCCATGCAACAAAAGCAAGTAACGCAATCAACCAATATTTAAACTTCATAATTAATCCATCCCTTCTATACGACAAGAATCACTACTACAAGAATTAACATCACAATCACCATTTAACAAGCATTCTGTACAACAACACCAATTATTAGAATAATCACTCCACTCATTGACCATATTTAAAACAAGTTGAACAATTCCTGGTAACAAAAAGATACAAACACCAGCTATCGCCCGAATAATAAGTGATTTAAAAGCTTTGCTAAGCCCTTCATCTTTACTAGAAGTAATTGCTTTATAAAAATCAAGCACTCCAAAAACAATAATCACAATTGGCACAATAATTTTAACAAAATTTAATATTTTTCCTAAAAATAACATTGGTTTCCGATACGATGGCATAGAACAAATATCATTTACAGTAATATCATTAGCTTCTCCATCCAAAAGATGGAAAGAAGAACCCATAGAAACTGGTGAAATAACTTGTTCTGGATAATCAATCGTTTTAGCAGAAACACTTTCTATTAATCCCCCAAGAAATAAGAAAGATAAAAATATAATAAAAACTTTTTTCATAGTATCACCAAACTTACATGTCAATTATATCAATAAACAAACAAAAAAACTAGTGTATTTTACACTAGTGATGAAAACCCAAAACCAAGCTTACTTTCTTCTATTTTCACTTAAAAGTTCCATATCCTCGGTAAGTTGATTAATTCGTTCCATAATTCGTCTGGCTTTAATTCTTTCATCAGCCCTATCATTCATAATAAAATGATTTTCTAATTCTTGCTTAGTCAAATTAGAAGTAAAAAACGTTGTTAAATTATGATTCATTCGTGTTTGTAAAATAGTTCCTAAAACCTCATCACGACTCCACTCACTCACCTTTTCCGCACCAATATCATCAATACATAAAATATCAACTGTACAATAACGTTTCATTGAATGTTCATACATTTCCCAATCACTCTTTAATTCCCTTAAAATTTCTGGAAAATAAACAAGCTCTACACCCACATTCTTTTTTTCCTCTAATTCATGAAGTAACGCACTTACTAAAAAAGTCTTTCCACAACCAAAATTACCATGCAAATAAAGTCCCTTCATATTTTTAGAAAAATCATACTCTTCAAAAAACTGATCTAACCATTTAATCACTTGCATCCGTTTTTTATCTTTCACATCAATATCTTTCATTCGAGCCATTTTACAAATATCTTGTTCACTTAAATGAGCTTTCTTTTGTTCCACTTCTCGTTTTTTATATTTACAAGGAGCATAAGTAAAATAAATTCGTCCCTCTTCCTTCTTTGGCATAGAGACATGTCCAGCATAAAGATTTTTACACATATATAATCCTTTACAATTTGCACAATTTTGAAGTTCATCTAAAGTATCTTGTAACTTTGTAGTCCGTGATAATACTTCTTCTTTACTCCACCCTAAACGTTTCACTAAATTTTGAAACTTAGGATTTTTCATTGCATCCATAAAATTCTTTTCTAGCTCTTCTTGATTTCTTTTTGTAAACGTTATTTCCATATCCTAAATCACCATCTTTTCCGTTCTAATGTAAACTCTTTTCGATAAAATTCTAATATTTCTTTGTTTTTTTCTAACCTTTCTTTGATATATTCCTGGCCTTGTTCATGCAAAAACTCATCATACCCTTTCACTTTATAATGATGATAATAATGATCTGTTAAATAGATTTGCCATTGTAATTTCGGATTTACTCCATAAATAGGATGATTAAATTCAAGACCCTGTGTTTCATTATTGAATTTTATCTTATCTACTTTAACAAAAATCACAAAAATTAAAATACTATCATCTTCATATAAAATGGAAACTTTATTTTTCATTCTTGAATCGCGAATATTCAGCCACTCTTGATACCATATGATATTATCATCAACATAATAATTATCACGAGATAACTCACTCATTCGCTCACCAGCATTCCAAGGATTTTCTATCGCTTTTGGGATACGAAACCATACTTCATTACATTCACTAATAAAGCCTTGCATAATTGGTAAACTTTTAGAATACTGATGCTCTATATAAGGTCTATACCAATCTGAAATTTTTTCAATCGTTACATTGTAAAAATAATCTTTTTTAAAAATCAACACCAATTGATTTTCTTTCATATTTTGCATCAATGATTGCAATACTAAAGAATCAAAACAATCAATAACTCTGTTTCTTTCTAATATATAACGTTCCATATCTTCGAAAGTTTTAATCTCTTTAATGTCCATACTACCCTAATCCTTATACTTCTTTAACATATCCTCAAGTTCTGTTTCTTCTTCTTCACTTAAAGTTTCTTTACTAATCTTTTCATCAAACCAAACTGGTGTTTCATTACTAACCCTTTTATTTGTTTCTTTTTGTAAACGATTCGTATATTTCTTATGTTCCTTTTCAGCTACTTCCATCGCATCTTTTGCAGTCTGTATATTAAGCCGTTTCCACTGTCCGGCAATCGTCTCCACAAAAGCAGTATTTAATTTATTATTATTTTTCTTTAAGACATAATCAATTAATACATTTACAACAGCAGGCTTAAGTTCCACATCGACTAAAAGATACTCCAAAAGTTTTAAATCTCTCTGTGTTGGATTACCATTTTGATACTTTGATTTTAAAAAATCATATGGTGATGTATTTTCAAATACTTCAATAATTCGTCCTTTTTTACTAGTATCCCCAGAAGGACTTTTTAAATATTCAGGCTGCGTACGATACACCAAAGTTGGTAATTTTCCATGATGATTATATTGATAATATTTTCTAGTTTGAATTCGTAAAAATTCTTTATCAATACACCCTTTTTCATTCAAAGAAAGTCTGATAATCTCACACATTTTTAAAGTATCTAAATTATAGACCAACGCTAAATTATTAATAAGACTCTTCATCCTCTTAGTAAACGTTTTTTCTGTCACAAGCCCTTTCGGCAAACTAGAAACAAGTAAATCAAAATCAACTTGATCTTGCATAGCAATTGTCCCTTCTTCTCGCCCTACAGCATCAAACGTTTCAACCGCCTCACTACTAGATTTAAAAACCTTATCAAATGGGGTTGTAATATCAACGTATCCTTTTAATGAGAAATGAAGAGGACTAAATTCTTGTTTTAACATTTCGTACTCTGTACTTCCTATATTATTATATAAAACAATATTAAATATAGGATTCGCAAAAAACTCTTTCGGTGTCATTGGCGAATAAAGTTCATAAACATAATTGTTAGGTTCTCCTGCTTCATAATACGTTTTCACAAGCCCTACTGCCTCGAGTGTTTTACGAGCAAGCTTAATATTGTCCAAATTACTTTTCAAAATTGTCATCAAATGATGATGCGTATAATCAACACTAACTAGATTATATCGATCCAAATCTCTCCATAAAGTAAGATATAAACTAACGGCAAGCGACCCAATGATTGGTTCATAAAGACTTACTAAATACTTTCGATCCTGCTCTGTTAAAATCGTTTTATTTACAACAACATACTTATCTGCAGGCAAAAGGGTTACAAGACTCATATACTTCACCGTCCTTACTAGTATTATATGCTAAGAGTGAGTGGAACACAAGAAAAAAAGCCCTAATAAGGCTATGAAAATCACTCTACTCCATCAATACAATTTTGATAAAGAAAGTTTTTAATCTCAGTCATATCACCTGTTTCATAGTAATGAATAAGATACGTAAAATATTCTCCTATTTTTTCTACTGGTACGGATAAAATACCTTCACCATTTCGGATCATCTCTTTATTGGCTACCAAGTTAGCCACACGCTTATTTCCATCTAAAAACATTTGACTCCGTTGAATAAAGCAAAACAAAGTAATACATCTCTCTAAAGAATTAGATATTGATAAAATACTCTTTAACTCTGAATCATAATCACATTCGCTTGGCATCTTTGGGTGCTAAATAGTTCCAGTATTTACATTTTGCATAAAAGCATAAACATCCTCTATAGTAACACGGATGCCTTCCAAAACAGTACTCTTATAAATATTATCAACTAATTTTCTTTTGGCAAAAAAATATTATCCTCTTTTGATATATAGTATTTACTTTTCAAAAGTATCACCTTCCGTTTAACATCATCATAATATATTTTTAAAACAAGAAAGATTGTAAAAATTCTTTAATTCATAAAATCACATAAAATTTATAGAAAAAAGAAGTTTATTATTATATAATGAAATAGAACTATCTGATTGTTAGGTGTTTTTCCCTCGGTTCTAAAAAGATATATTTAATTTTTAGAAGGAGGTGGTCCTTATGAAAGGAATTATAAATGGTCTATTTAATAGTCTTGATAATACTTTTAATAGTACTATCAAAAATTTATCCTTCCAAAAAGGATTAAACAATAGCGAAAACACCTACTCATCTCTGAATAGGTGCTTTCTCACAACCATTATATAGGACTGAGAAGCATCTAACAAGTGAAAGTCAGATAGTTCTTTTTTGTGTCCTACCAGTATAATATGAATAAAACATCCATATTATACTTTTTTGAGTTAGAAAGAACAAGTTCTTTCTAGTTACATTGTATCACAAAATAATATTTAAAACAATTACATAGCCACAAAAATCAAAAAAGAAGGACTATAATCCTCCTCCAGATCCAAAAGAATCCAATTCTTCTTGAGTAACAATAATATTAATTCTCATTCGTCTGTTTCCACAAACAAACAAACCTTCTCCTTGATTATAATATTTAATACTGTCTTTTTCACTTTCATTTAAATCAATAAGTTGAGACAAATCATCCACTGCCTGTTTCTTAAGTCCCATAACTAAGTAATAAGAAGCATTGTCGAAAATTGCTTTTCCATGAATTAAAATATTAGGAGCAGCAAAGTCTGTTGGTTGTTGAGTAATAATAATGGTTCCTGTATTATACTTACGACTACGTCTTTGAATATTTGCTAAAAACTCAGCACCCAACTCATTTCGACTAGATAACAACGTATGAGCTTCATCCACATACATAACAGTATTAACAGAACTATCCAAACATAAACCCCATGCATACTTCAAAATATTAAAGAACAAAGCATTTTTAATATTTTCAGCAGAAGTCATTAACTCTCGAATATTAAAGACAATAAAATCACTTTGAATATTTAAAGTCGTATGTCCTGTAAAGAAATAACGAAGCTCTTTTGTTAAAGGACGAATTTTAAGTTCTAGTCTTTCCATAATATCACGTTCATGAGTTTTTTCAGTCATGGAAAGGAGACGTCCCTTAATTGTAGCGTACACATCATCAAATGTCGGATAATCTTGGCTAGTAAACTGCGTAAAATCAGTATCAAAATCAATTTTATAACGTTTATAGGTATCCTGAACAACTTCCGTAAACATCGTAAGAACATCTTCTTCGATATCAGGACTATAATATTTCATAAAAGCTTGTAATTGTTGTAAAGTCTTAGTAAGTACTGTATAACCAAGTCCTTGATTAATTTCCTCTTGATCCGCATCTAAAACAATTTCAAGAGGATTAACCATACCGAAGTCTCCACCCTTACCAAGGTCTAAGAAGTCACCACCCATACTCCGAGCCATTTCTTCAAGCTCACCTTCAGGGTCGATACAAACAACTTTATATTCATTACGCAAATGACTACGAATTAATAACTTAGCCGCAGTAGATTTACCAGAACCAGAAGCACCAAGAATAATAATATTAGCATTATTACGATTATTTTCTTTCTTAATTTGATACAAAAACTGATTAAATAAAATAACTCCACCTGAGAAATCTACTCCAAATAAAGTACTGTTTCCAGGGTCTTTAATACTATCAAAAATAAATGGATACATTGCCGCGATCGTCGGGGATGGGATTGGTGTTCCCACACGATCTTCTACATCTTGTTTAGGGAAAATAGGAATCATCGATTTAATTACTTTCTCTTGTTCAAACATCAAAGAGATTCCACGCATTCCTAAAGCATCCAAATAATTTCTTACTTGCATCTTTTTATTTTCCATTTCATCTTTTGTATCTGCAGATACTAAAACATGTAATTGAAAATCATAAATTCTAGCTTGAGTTGCAACCAATTGCGAAATAAATTGTTCCAAAGATTCATAATCTTGACGAATTCTTTCTTGAATAGTTTTATCATGTTCCGTTTGATAACGTTGCTTTAAATCTGCAATTTCTTTATTAATCATTCGTTGCAAAGTAGAAAGTTCAATCGGAATGTGTTTCGCAACAATCTTAATTCCTGAAAGATTTGTCAAATTGGCAAGATATCCTTGTTGAATATACTTTGGATAACTAACAATTGTAAGAACAGTACAATACTTACCACTCATCATAAATTCAGTAGCTTTAAATTCCACTCCTTTAGGAGCAATCTGTGCTTTAATATTCATTAACCAACACCTACCATTCCACTAAATGTTGTAGCAGCACCACCATTAAAGAAATTATCCAAAATAACACGCAAGTCATTATTACTAGTTTGTTGACTATTTAACCCACAATTAGCTAAATTACTAATCATAGAATGTAATCTCTTTTGAATAACATCCATCTTTCTTTCTTTAAATAAAATATAATATTCTGTATCAACGACGTTATATTCAGCACTCATAAACATATTTGCTTTATTAATATCTTGTTGAATTAACTTACGAGTATTGGCATTTGTAGCACGATTATATAGTATTTGAAGCTGCGAAAGATACACGTTAATATCTACCGGACGATCAGCAACAACTAACCAAAATTCAAAATTAATCGAATTATAAAAATTTTGAAGTTGATATATTACATTATCCCGAGTTCCAGAATCCAAAATAAAAATATTACGAGGAGCTATCTTAATCCCTGTGACATATTCTCCAGATTCTAACTGAATCATACCATTCATAATATTTTTAATAGGTACCCAATCTTCACTCCACTTACTAGCAACATCTTCTTTATTTTTCGCCATCTCTAATACACCAGCCTTTCCAATAATACCTTCTTCTATTAAACAAAAACGTTATAATATTCGTAATTAATTGCAATACATTATGATAATTAGGAACAGGCATCACTAGAAATCCAGAAACCATTGCCGGAAGTAATACCAACAAAGCTTGTTGAAAAGTCATACCTTGAAACACAAATAACATAATAATTGTAATTAAACAACCAACACCAAAAATTGCTAAATCAACAGGTGTAAAGAAGCCTAAAATAAGTTTTGACTTCTTTGTATTGGCCGGTATTAAATATTGATCCATATTCTATCCCCTTTCTATCAACTTTGATTCTTCTTTGATGCAGCTTGTTTTTTCTGTTCTTCTTTATATGCAACACTTTGTTTCAAGCTCTTGTTTTCTTCATTTAATCTCTTCACTTGAGCTTTAACACCATTTGTTGCCTCAAAAATTTGATTTAATTCAGCTTCACTTAATACCGCACCAGTAGATTTATTATAAACGTCATTTCCTTTAAGAACCAAATCATCTACATTGATACCATTTAAATTAAATCCAGCCTCACGAGCGGCTTTAGCATTTTCCTTAGCAAATTGAGCAAGGTTATATGCAGCATAAGCAACAGCTTCGCGTTTATTATGAATAGTATCAGTACGCATTTGATTTAATTTATTATCAAGAATAGCTATCTGACTAGCAACACTCTGCCCATTAACTTCTGTTACTCCTGCTGCTTGTTTAGCTTTCAAATCTTTTAATAATTCATCATATCTTTTATATTCTGGTGTTTCAAATAATTCCTTATAAGAATTATCATATGTTTCTTTCAAATCATCTCTAAATTTAATTTTAGACAAAATACTATTAGTAAACCCTGTTCCGGTAGCCCATTCTTTCATACCACTTAACATCTCCATGCCATGAGCTTTAGCACTACCAAGCGTACCATTATTTACTGCTTTATAACGATCGCGAGCCAATTTGTTTTGCAAACTTTTTTGTGCACCAGCAGAAGCCGCTTTCTTCATATCACCAAAACCCTTCGCGTCTTTTCCGCCATTTCGGTAAGCATTAAACATACCTGAAGCACTTCCAGCTATCATAGAACCAGCAGTTCCAACAAGACCTCCAGCTATTAACTTTCCTTTATTCAATAAGCCATGCGTAGCACCCCATTTATTTCCAATATTCGAAATTCCACTAAAACCTCGCTGTATTAAGCCAGTAACTCCAGCACCCAACATAGCACCACCTGCAAAGAACCCCCCAGCTTTTAGTTTTTCGCCAATTCCAAGTTTCAAGTTTCCAGACTCAATGCCTAACATATCACTAATCATTTTTGGAGCTTGTTTTACAAATGAAAAAATTCCTAAAATTATAACAACTAGAGCAACTTTTCCTAATATTCCAGTAAATTCTTGAAATATGTTATATTCCCATATGGACTTAATAAAATACACAGCAATATACATTATAGCAACTCTTACAAATACCTCGAAAAAAACCGATAATGTTGTTTTCACCCATTTATCAAATACACTCTTTTTATTTGGCATTGCTCTCATGATAATAGGAATTGGAGCAATTAATTGACAAAAAGCCAATTTAATAACCCGAACCCCTAAATCAAGGGTAAATGATAGGATAATATATATCAAAAAAATACCCGTAGCAGTAGATATAAAACCGTAGTAAGTAACTATTACATCTTGATTTGTTTCAAGATCAACCTGTTCACCAACAGTAGCATCTGAAAAGGCAGGAAGATTAGAATAATTACTCTCCTCCAATACCTCTATTTTAAAATCGTACCACGTATAATTATCAGCCGCTTTCACATTATATCCATCAGGGTTAACAAAAGTATTCAAAACCGTAAAAGCTAGTGAATCTCCAAATGTAATCATCGACTCTTGATGGGCAGCATCATCATCAACATTAGGATCAGTTGTCGATTGATCCATAATAATAGCGCCAATAATATTAGATGATAATATATAATTCTGAATTCTATATGCATAATCAAAAATAGTTGGAATCAAACCTAATAATATAAGAGATATAACAAGATTTGAAGCAAGTTTAGAAACTCCTTTATCTCCAGTTAATTTTTCAGGATCAATCAAAGCGTTTAGTAATGCGTATGCTAAATAAAATAACATAAATACGCCTAAAATAGCATAAATCCTATTTGCAAATTCACTATAAAAATCATTGTCAAATAATTTAAAAGTAGCTAACTTTACAAATAACTGATAACACATTGAAACAGCCCAATAAACTACCGAGTCCAAAAATAATAATATCTTTTGAAATAAACTATGCCACCAATTTCCAGTAAGTGGAAAAAATGCTATCATTTAAAACACCTCACTTATGTCCCTATTCCACATCGACTAACATCTACTAAACCAAAAATTTCAAAAACTATATCCAACAAAAACGGTAAGAAAAAGATGGCTAATCCAATAATAATACGTTTAACAGTCCTACTATTTGCCTTCTTAACCGCGTCATCATTAGATTTTGCAATAGCCCCAAGATAATCAATAGTAGATAAAACTATTACTAAGGCAGGAGACGCTATCTTAATCAAATTAAAGAGATCTTGCAACATATTATAAAGTTCCGTAGGTTGGCCATCACTTTCATCTACAAAAATAGGACAATGCGTATATAAATCAGATTGTGGAACATTTTCGTTACCATCAGAAGACACAGAATCCTGTCGTAGTGCTTCTTCTTCTGGAGTAAGCCCATTATTAGGATAACGATCCTCAGTAGCAGGATATCTATCATCCGTTTCAGCATATACTAAAGTAGGTAAACACAAACACAAACATAAAAACACGAGTACTCTCTTCATAAATCATCCCTTTTACTTTCTGTAGTAAACACAAACTACCTAAATATTATACACTATTTTTTTTCATACCTCAATCAATCATTTCCGGAAGTATCACATTGATCAAGATCAAACAAACAATTCCAGCAATTATCAAAGCCATTCGCTTGCCCTTCACCAATAACATCTTGCGCTGCATCATAAATAAAATTAATGATACTCGGAAGCAAGAAAATACCTACACCTATAATAATACGAAGAGCTATTGATTTTGCATATTTTTTAACATCATCTTCTTTGCCAGAAGTGATAATCATAAATAAATTTTTAATGCCAATAATAATAATAACAGCTGGAACTAAAACTTTAATAATAACAATAAGAATCCCTATAGAATGCAATGTATTAGATACGTTACTATCTGTACAAATTTTTTCCATAGAAATATTACAGTTATCTCCTTGACAAACTTGATGTGGATTCCAAGGTTCATCTGGCTCTTCGATAGACGCAGTATTATCCGTTTCAAATCCGTTAGAGTCTTCTGGAGCAGTAGAATACATTTCATCATTCACTCCTGTAATTTGACGAACTTCGTAAACACCTTCTGGAGCACGCAAATAAATTTCCGTGCTATCACAATCTTCCCAATAAACATCATAATAATCAGGATCAACTCTAAAAAGCAAATTGTCAACAAGAATATCACCATTATATGGAGCATCTCCGCCTTGAGATGTATTATCGTTTCTTGATACTCGAAAATACTTTTCACCATTTTGATTAAAATAAAAATCTATAATATATTGGTGCCCTGATATATTATCGGAAGCATAACGTGGTTCTGAACAAACATTGCGAGATTGATCTTCTTCTTCTTCGATACCAGATACATTATTAGTACCATGACTAGTTAATCTTTGGCCAGTTTCTCCATTAGAACAAATTGTACCTCCTGGTTTTACCTCATAAACATTAGCAGAAGATTCTTCGCAAAAAGACAAAATAGGACACTGTCTTAATTGACCAGCATCATTATACATTTCTTCATAAACATCCCCCAAATGGTAATTGATACCTCCCATAGGCCCAAAATTTTCACCACCTTCACCGAGCGTTAAAGGATCTCCTACAACAAAACCATCCCGATAAACAGTAAGTGTAAAAGTATTAGTAGAACCATTACTCAAATTCACATCATAAGAACATGTAGCATCAATTCCGTCGAAATTACTCAAACTTAAAATAGGACCGGGTCTATAATCTAAAGATTCTTCAGTATCACCAACATGGACTGAATAGCCAAAATCAAGACGTCCATTATATGCTAAATATTCTGGACAACTATTAGAATATTTTGATGAATCCCAATTATTAACATCAGTTTCAGGATCTCCGCGACCATCGCTCTCATTTCTAAATGAACCACGATCTTTACGAATATATGCAGTCGAATCACCATCAGAATAAACAAACAAATACACTATACTATTTTCGCTACCATCTGTATAACGACAAGTTCTAGATAATTCCCTAGCCTCTACAGTACCAATCATTCCAAAAAAAGCAAATAATACAAAAATACTTATTAAAAACTTCTTCATCGTATCACCAAACTTTACTTCTTAAGTATACCAATAAAACCACAAAAAAACTAGTAGATTTTAACTAGTTTTCTTCCTTTCATAAGAAAGAGTCTCCTGAGGATTAACAAAATCAATGTTTTCCTCATTTTCATCTTCCGAATTCCACTGCTCCAAACATTCTTTCATACTCGGTTCACGAAAATACTCTTTCTCTATAGAAATAGGCATTTGAAAATCATTCTTTAACCCTTTTAAAAATTCTTGACAAGCTATAAAAGCATTACGAAGTCCAGATTTTTTCCCCAAAACATATTCTCTAAATTCTTCTTCTGTAATATTCATAAATATCATATCATAAACAAAATATTCTACATCTTGATACATAACTTTTTTCTGTAAAAAATAATTCCAGTTTCTTGTTAATTTCACCAACTTAAAATGGCATTCTCGAAAAGCCTGTTTTACAGTAGGATGTTTTTTCATTTTTTTTAAAAAAGGTTTTCCCATAACAGTTTCTACTTGAGAATCCAACAAAGCCACTTCCGAATTAAAAACTCCCAATACCCCTAATTGTTGATACTTACGAGCTACCTCTAAACTTAAATGATCTAATTCATGATCAATTCTATTCACAATTTTATAAATCCGCAAAATATAATCATCCCTAAAAATTTCTTTTTTTAGAATCATTGAATTTCACCTTTCTATACTGCTAAAAATATTATTAGTCAAAAAAAGAAAAAAAGCAAGAAAAAAGTTCAATAATTTCTTATTGAACTCCTCCATTCCATGCTTCATCAGCATAATTATCACATTCTGGACTATTCGGACTTGTAATACAAGCTCTACAAGTATTCCAATCATCTTGTGCTCCAGATTCAGAGAAATTAGAAATTAATCCTAATACTAAACCAACGATAGTTGGAATAAAGAAAATAACTACTGCAGAAACTGCACGCATAGCTAAAGATTTTGTTGCTTTTTTAATCTCGTCATCTTTAGAAGCAATAACAGCTTTTCCTAAATCTAACATACCAAATATAATTAACAAAATTGGAATAACTATTTTAAAAGCTAATAATACATATCCAACAACTTGCCAAATATTCGCAGTATTAGCACAAAATCCCATTGTTTCAGTTCCAATTTCCGTTCCCATAATATAACCTCATTTCTTTTCCTTTACTACATTTATTTTAAAGGTTATTACCTTTGAAGTCAAGTAAAAGTCCTAAAAAGTGTAAACTCTTCCCTAGATAATTTCAATCTTCATTAAGTTTGTTGTTCTATTTTCATCTGTATTAGGGAAACCTCCCGTAATAACAACGATATCTCCACTAGAAAGATCCATAAATCTCTTAGCTTCAGAAACACTGTGTTCTAATACTTCATCCGTTGAATTCATTAAAGGCATTAATACTGGATAAATACCATAATTAAGCATAAGCTTACGTCCTTCTTTTTCACTTGGTGTCAAAGCTAAAACTGGTGCTTTTGGTCTAAAATTACTAATTAAACGCGCTGTTCTACCATGAACAGTAGCAGTGGTAATAAGCTTTGCATTCAAGCGATTTGCCGTATCCACAACCGCTGTTGCAATCGCGTCTCTTGCATTTACTACAAAACGCATTTCTTCTACGTAATTATAATCAGCATATTGTTCCGTTACTTCACAAATACGTGCCATAGCTTCAACTGTTTCTACTGGATGTTTACCAACCGTCGTTTCACCAGATAACATCACTGCATCTGTTCCATCTAATACAGCATTCGCAATATCACTTGTTTCTGCTCTTTTTGGACGAGCATTTTCCATCATTGTTTCAAGCATTTCTGTTGCCACAATACAAATCTTATTACGACGACGACATACTTTAATCATCTTCTTTTGTTCAATTGGCACAACTTCACTAGGAATTTCTGTACCTAAGTCTCCACGTGCTACCATAATTCCATCACTAACATCTAAGATGCTTTCCAAATTTTGAATTCCTAAAGCACTTTCAATCTTACAAATAATTTGTAAATCTTCTCTACCATGCTCTTTTAAAAGTTCTTTTGCTTCTAAAACATCTTCTTTTGAGTTTACAAAAGATAACGCAACAAACTCTCCTCCATGTTCGCATGCATAAATCAAATCTTCACGGTCTTCATCACTAATAAATGGAATATCAAGTTTTACACCAGGCGCACTCATACTCTTACGATTTCCTAAATGTCCACCACTAATGATATTACAAGTAACACCATCATCTTCCTTACTGACTACTTCTAATTTCATTTTAGCATTTTCAAGTAAAACAGTATCTCCAGGATTTAAAGAATCAATTGCTTCAGGATGATTCACACTAAAACGTTCTGCAGTACCAACAACACTTTCTTTAACTAAACGAACAGTCTTACCAGCAACTAAATCAATCCCGTCTCCTTCCATAACACCACAACGGAATTCTGGCCCCTTTGTATCCCATAAAATAGCTACATTCATGCCAGTTTTCTTACGAACTTCACGAACTGTACTAATAGCTTGTTCTCTTTCTTCTATTGTAGCATGAGAAAAATTAATACGTGCCACATTCATACCAGCTTGTACCATCTTCTCCATCACAGGAACAGTATTACTAGCAGGCCCTATACTACATACAATTTTTGTTTTTTTCATAAATTCAACACTCCTTTTTTACGAACAGAAACGATTTTACTATAAAACCCCCAAAAAATCAAGTATATTAAAGGAAAAAAACACCCAAACTAAAAAAGGGATGATTATGAATAAAACAACATTTACAAACAATTTAAAAAAATTTATCACTTCTTCTACTTGTGCTTTTACATGTGTAAACACAATAGAAGAAAGATTAAAAAAACAAAATTTCACGAAATTAAACGAAGAAGACAACTGGAAATTAAACGAAGGACTCTTTTATATAACAAGAAATGATGCCAGTCTTGTAGCCTTTAAAATACCAATAAATTACAAAGAAAAATTTCTAATCATTACTTCTCACTGTGATACACCATCACTTCTTCTAAAACCAAGTGGCAATCATATTAAAGACAACTACTTAAAATATAACATCATGCCTTATGGCGGATTATTAAACTACGGATGGCTAGACCACCCTTTATCACTCGCCGGCCGTATCATCGTAGAAAAAAAGGATAAAATAGAAAAACGAATTGTCGACTTTAAAAAACCAATGGCCATTGTTCCAAGCGTTGCTATTCACTTAAACGACAAAGCAAACACAAATCTTGATTTAAATGCCCAAACAGATTTACAACCAATATTTGCTATTACCGATAAAGAAGACTCTTGGTCTCACTTATTAGAAGAAACATTAAAACCACAAGAAAAATTAATGGATTACGAACTATTCTTATACAATAGTTTAAATCCCCAGACAATCGGACTAAAACAAGATTTACTTCTAAGTCCTAGAATTGACAACATCACCAGTGTCTACTCTTCTCTAGAAAGTTTTCTAGAAACAAATGGAAACAACATTTTAGTATTTTGTTCTTTTAACAACGAAGAAATCGGAAGCTTAACCCGTGAAGGAGCAGACTCAAACTTTTTACTAGATACTTTAAAAAGAATAGCCGCGTCACTAGAAATAGAAATTGCCCCTACTCTTGCCAAATCTTTTTTAATAAGCTCTGATAATACCCACGCCGTCCATCCAAACCATCCAGAATTATCCGATGAAACAGGCAAAGCTTTTTTAGGAAAAGGATTTACCATCATCAAAGAAATATCTTCAACTACGGATGCTTACTTTTCATCCATCATCAAATCTCTATGTAAAAAACACAATATACTCTATCAAGACTCTACCGCTAAAAACGATATCACAGGTGGTTCTACCTTAAGTGGACTATCCCTTCGTCACGTAAGCATTAAATCACTAGAAGTAGGAGTGCCCGAACTTGCCATGCACTCTTCCGTAGAAGTAGCAAACATAAATGACATTTACGAACTCTATAAAATAATGAAAGTATTTTATAAAGAAATATAATTTTATAGCTCTTCTAACAAAAACAATACTCTCACTGAATTTTACTGACACTTGTGTCACTAATTTTCAATGGCATTGTATCATAACCATTAAAAAAATCGCTTTTTAGCGACTTTTTTAATGAATAGAAATAACAAACGTATCATTATTTACATCAATATATAAAGTATTACCTGGTTTCAAATCAGATTCAATTAGTTTATGTGCAATAAGCGTTTCAATATGCTGAGTCACATACCTCTTAATAGGTCTTGCTCCAAACTGTGGATCAAATGACTCTTCAATGACTTTCTCACGTGCTTTATCACTAAGCTCTAATTTAAGTTGTTTTTCTCCTAAACGATTACTAATTTCTTTCAAAATCTTATCTAAGATTAAACCAACAGAATCTTTTTGTAAAGAATTAAAGACAATAATCTCATCAATACGATTAATAAGTTCTGGTCTAAACTCATGTCTTAATTCTTCATAAACGAGTTCTTTCGCATTCTCTCGTCCTTCCAAGATATATTCACTACCCAAATTACTTGTCATAATAATAATCGTGTTTTTAAAGTCTACCGTTCTACCTTGACTATCAGTAAGTCGTCCATCATCTAAAATCTGTAACAAGATATTAAAGACATCTTTATGCGCTTTTTCAATCTCATCAAATAAGACAATACTATAAGGATTACGACGAACAGCCTCAGTAAGAACACCACCTTCATCATATCCAACATATCCTGGAGGAGCACCAATAAGACGCGAAACATTAAATGCTTCCATATACTCAGAACAGTCAATCCTTATCATGTGACGTTCATCATCAAATAACTCATATGCAAGACTTCTTGCAACCTCAGTTTTACCAACACCAGTAGGTCCTAAAAAGATAAACGAACCAATCGGGCGATTCGGATCTTTAATGCCACTACGAGCACGTAAAATAGCTTCACTAACACGATGAATCGCATCATCTTGACCAATCACACGCATCTTTAATCGATCACTTAAATGAAGTAGTTTTTCCCTTTCACTGCTAACTAACTTACTAACAGGAATATGCGTCCAACGAGAAATAATATTGGCAATTCCTTCCTCATCAACGACATCGGATAAAATACTATTTTGCTCTCCATCACGAAGTTCTTGTAATTCCTTTTCAAGTCTTGGAATAGTACCATGACGTAGTTTTGCACTAGTCTCCAAATCATAATTATTTTCAGCCGTAGATAAATCAAATTTTGCTTTCTCTAATTCCTCTTTCTTCTTGTTAATCTCATCTTTAATAGTCTTTTCAGACTCCCACTTCTTACGCATGTCACTTTCTTCTACTTTTAAATGCGATAATTCTTCATCGATCTTAGAAAGACGTGCTTTAGAAATCTCATCTTTTTCCTTCTTTAGGGCTTGCCGTTCAATTTCCAGACTCATAATCTTACGAGTTAAATTATCTAAATCTACTGGTACAGAGTCAAGTTGCATCTTAATCGTTGCACACGCTTCATCTACTAAGTCAATTGCTTTATCAGGAAGATATCGATCTGTAATATAACGGTCAGACAAAGTAGCCGCAGCAACTAAAGCATTATCTTTAATACTAACACCATGGAATATTTCAAAACGTTCCTTTAACCCACGTAAAATAGTAATTGTATCTTGGACCGTAGGCTCACTTACTAAAACCTTTTGAAATCTTCGCTCCAAAGCTCCATCTTTTTCAATATACTTACGATACTCATTTAAAGTAGTTGCCCCAATTACATGAATTTCACCACGTGCAAGCATTGGTTTTAACATATTAGATACATCCATTGCTCCTTCAGCACCACTACCAACAATCATGTGAATTTCATCAATAAACATAATGATATTTCCATCACTATCTTTAATTTCTTTTAAAACAGCTTTTAATCTTTCCTCAAATTCACCACGATACTTTGCACCAGCAACCAAAGCACCTAAATCAAGCTCCCAAACTGTTTTATTTTTCAAACTATTTGGCACATCACCCTTCACAATACGTTGAGCAAGTCCTTCAACAATCGCCGTTTTACCAACACCAGGTTCTCCAATTAATACTGGATTATTTTTACTTTTACGAGATAAAATACGAATGACATTACGAATTTCTTCATCACGCCCAATCACTGGGTCTACTTTATTATCCTTCACATTCTTCGTAATATCTCGTCCATACTTTTCTAAAACATTTTTTAATTCATCATTATTCTCTGGATACATATCATCCACCTCCAAACTATATACATTTTACCACCATAATTAGCACTTGTCAATATAGAGTGCTAAAAACAAACAAAAAATGGAGGAGAATAAATAATCCTCCTAAATATAGTATAAGAAAAAACAAATAAAATATACTAACTTTACTGTAATCTTAAAATCTCTTGTTTCGTAAGTCCAGTATACTGCATAATTTTATTGATATCTAAATGATCTTTTAATAAATTCTTAGCTATATTACATCTTTCCAATTGAGTTCCTTCTTTTCTTCCTTCACGCCTTCCATTTCTTCTCGCGATCTCTTCGTTTTTTCCAGCCAAACTTTTATATTTTAAAACAGCTTCATCATTTACAAATTCTTCCATCACTTGTGCTAAATCCATAAGTATTTCACTTCCTTTCGCTATTTCTAATCTTTCTTCTTTGGTCTTCGCATAAATCATTTTCATGATTTTACGTAATTCTTCTTTTCTAACATCATCATAAACCACATCATCTAGCTTGTCAAGGCGATAAATATATCCTTCTATTTTATCAGAAATAATATTGGTTGTTTTTCTGTCCATAAACAGAAAATCTGTTTCAAATTCATTAATTCCAGAAATATGAGAAGACACACAAAAATTATACTGAGTGACTTTAGGTTGATTTTGATACTTTTCCCCAATTTCTAATCTTGTTCCATAAATTCTAGTAAGATAAGTAAGACTTTTTTCAAAATCATCTTTTTCGAAAGTCGTATACATTTCAAGATCGATTACTTTATCCCCAGATTTTGCTAAAACATCCGAAGTAATTCCTTTATCATTTAATTTCGTTTTATCTAAAAAAACTTCATTTAACACAGTCACTTTTCCTTTTAAAGAATGTTTTTCATACCCTTTTAAAAGTTCCAATAAATATTCTGTAAATCTCACATTTTTCTGTGTACCAAAGACTTCTTTAAATACTAAATCGCCATTTAGGGATTCTATAGTGTGAACTTTACTCAAAAAAACTCTCTCCTCTCTATGTTTAATTCACACATTCTAATACATACCCTCACTAATATTATTACAGAAAAAAATCCGATTTCCTTTTTTTTATTGAAAATTTTTTAAAAAAATAAAAGATAAATTATCTCTTGCCTTTTGCTAATAATTAAAAATTAATTTTATTGCTTTTACTACTATGTATACTTTATTATGTGTCTGTGTCACTTATCTCACTCTTTTAGGAGCTGACTATTCTAAAAACTCTCGTTGTTACAAGAATGAAAAAATTGAAACTCATAAAACTTATATCCTAGATGGAAAAAGAATAAAAAAGAGAGTGATGTCCTTATTTAATACTGGATTAACTTTATTTCATCGAGCCTTTTGTTCTTCCAAATACATTCGCTTACCATTCACATTTATTTTGTATGACATATAACAAAGAAATTCCAATTTTCTTCTTTTTTCAATTTGAAATATTCAAATTCTTTTTTACGTGTCTTCATTTTTCTAAAAATATTATTTTTATATCTTTACAACTAAAAAGATGGAAATCCATACTCACTGGGCGAGTAATTCTCCATCTTTTTCTCTTTATTTATCCTACTTTATCAAAAACTGTCCTTAGGTCAGGATACTGTATATGGGTCAGATGCCGTTCCTGAGCCCCCCGTCAGACTACCAGACTTCAGATTAAGAACAGGGCGCACACCACGAGAAGTGGTCACACCATATTCCTCATCATATATATCGCACTTATCCTCAAAACACTCTATCACATATATGAGACCTACTCCACCATGAGTCCCCACATAACGCATATACGCACCTGTTGCATTAGAAAAATCTGCCCTATTAACGAAATGGTCAGGTGTCATCGTCCAGTACTCATTTCCGGTAGATAAATAATATTTTTCGTTTTCTTCACCCGCATATCCACCGGCTAAATATGCTTCATCTGTTGTTAATAACGCTACTGGATATGACAAGGATCCATTGCCAGTTCTTTCATCAGCCACCGTAAACCGATCATTCTTTTGAATACATTTGAAATTTGGATGTGTTAAAAATTTAGCATATTCCTCTTCCGATAACGATGGCTGTGGTACTCCTCCCCAACGATAATTTGTATTATTTTGGCCATAACCATCTTGTGTAAATGTAACATATCCATCTATTGTAAATTCTTCTGATGGAAACATATTTCTATCATTACAGAACAAAGTATCACTAACATAACTACTATAGCCTGCATCTTCTATATTTGTTTTATACCAATTATCTACTACTGTTTTAATTGTACTATCATTAGTATTTGTATGAGTTTCGTTATAAGTGCTTGCTCCAGTTGCTCCATACATATAGCCAACATAAACATTGTCATTATCTGATGAATTATACACGCTTGTTCCTATTTGTCTATCAGTACTTGACTCGCCATTTGCATGGGCACTTGTTCCATCATAAATTATTCTGATACTTCCATCACCATTGACTCTTAAAATTCTCCAATAGTATCCAGCAAAATATACATAGTTATTTTCTACAGCTCCTCTAAAGTAATAGCTTGTCCCATAGTCATCTGGTGCTGTACAAATAAGACTAGCACTAGACTCCGCACTTGTTACGTTTACTGTTCCATCATCGTTCACTGTTGGACAAGACCCAGTTGTGTCAACATTGGCCATGATTTGACACTCTGGATTATCTTCTCCATAATCTTGTACACATTTTTCATAACCTTCTAATATTCTTGTACTTGCATTCACAATATTAATACTTGCCTCAAATCTTGTGTTTTCTACTTCATTTCCAGCACTTTCATCAATCCATAAATACACGTTATAGGTGTGACTCTCACCTGTTCCGTTTTCTTCGGCTGCTCCTTTTAATTCTCCACTAGCTATGATATAAGATTCTTTTAAATCTGTAACTGTAATATTTGCTTTATCCGCATTGATTGGTGCACTATTTACAAGTTGGCCTATGCTTGGTTTACTCTCATTATCTTTGTAGATAACGTATTTAACTTTATCATCTCCCATAGTGTTCGCATTAAGGGTATTAAGTGTCACTTGATAAGCAGAGTCTACTGTACACTTATTAGTAATCGTAAAAGAATAAGCTTCTCCACTCATTCCTTTTTCATCACTCACAGGATAAGAATTACTTAAGGCTATCGAACTAGTATTTTCAATAAATTCAATATTAAAACACCCGACCTCCACAATATTTTCTTGTCCTGATAATGTAACAACCCACAAAGCATAACTTTGATAGATCATTAAACATAAACCAACTGCCACTGCAATGATTGCCATAAGTATTTTATATTTGAGCTTCATATTTCACTCCTTCTTTCTTTTAGTAAAGATATATTATAAGCCTAAAGTAAATGGATTTGACTCACTACCATCTCCACCTGTAATTTTTACGTTAGAAGATAGATAAGTAACAGGAAAGACCGGATCTGGAACAGGTGCCGCAGTAGGACTAGGACTACCCATAGAGCCATCGTTAAGCACATAGAATAAGGAAGAATCAAAACCAGGATATGGAGTTAATGTCCATTGATGTATGCCACTTTTGTATATCCATGCATTATTTTTACAATCACTATAACTTAAACTATCCCAGCTATGTAATGCTTTTGACAAACATGTTGTTCTATCCGTGGTACTTCCGCCACTCGTTGCATACCCATAATCACTTGGATATATGAGTCCGACTTGTCCTGTCCATTCTGTTGGTCTTCCACTAGCGACCTCAGTTCCTCGTTCATATCCATAGAAATGACTAGCAAGTCCATCAGTATCACTCTTATAATTTGTTGTTCCTCCCAAATTCCACACGGCATTACTTATCATAGACTTTGCTTCACTTGTTAATCCGTTACTCGAAAAATCTACAGTTATTGCCTCAGTACTGTTATTATAATAAATTCCTGTAGTCCGATTGTAGTATGCTCCATTATTTAATAAGTTCATTAATGTTGATGTGCTCCAATCATTATTATATTTATCACTACTCGCTGTGCCATCATAATCCCAACTATACTCCCCTATAGACTCATTTCTAACAATTTTAACCCTTGTTTCTTTGTTTCCTGCTCCATCATCGATGTTATTCATAACTCCAATAATTCGCCATAGCTCTCCATTGAATGACACATAATTATTTGGATTTGATCCAATATATCTTAAATTGTTATCTGAAGTTCCATCCTCTACAATTTGGTCTGGATTAGAAGCTGCTATCTCTTTGATTTTATCAACTGCAGTAGGAGCTGGTGGCTCTGTACTAATATCTTGACTCTCATGCACTGTTGCAGTTCCATTAATCATATAATCAATGTTATATGCTGTTCCACTGTCCACATTAGGGTCTGTCACAGTACTTTCATCCACATAAAGTTGAATACTATAAACAATACTTTCTCCTACATTGATTTCTCCATTTTCTAGTAAAATCCCATTAGTTATTTCACTTACCTTTTTTGGAAAGCTTTCTACTGTTTCTAATATTCCTTCTGCATTTTGTCTTTTTAGTATTACCTTCACCTGGTCAGCTGGTGCTGTATTAGCAGAATTTGCTGTTAATGTTAGGGTATAACTCCCCATCAATGATCCTGTATTTTGCACACTAAATTGATAAGCACAATTAGAAGAATAAAGTCCTGCTTCATCATCACTCATCGGTTCAAAACAAGAACTTTTACTACTTGATGTAATTTGATTACCATCTTGATACGTGAATGTTAAATCTCCTGCTTCTACCACTTGATTATTACTGTTTTGATTGACTTGAAAAAACACGGCATAACTAATTCCTAATACCAAAATTGTACAACAAACAATAATATAAGTTGCTAGTTTCGTTTC
>DVGF01000024.1 GCA_018712835.1 Candidatus Ventrenecus stercoripullorum | reverse complement strand
TTGCCCTTTTTTTACACTCATCAAAAAACACATCCTTACTTCTTGATATCTCCATTATATCAAATTCTGGATGTGTTTTCTTACCTTACTTCTGATTTTCGGTCAGTCTCCCCCCATACTGTCAATAGTTTTTTGAAAATTTTTGAAAATTTCTCTCACAAAAAAGTTTATCTAAGGGTGGGTTCTTACTCTTTATACAAATTTTAATACAGATGTGCTGTAAATTCAAGAAAAATATTACATTTAAAACTCAAACCCTATTTTAGTTTGTGTTTATTGATTCATTTTATTCCAAAAAAAAGAAACTGCATTACACAGTCTCTAATTAAGCAAGTTCTACTTCAGCGCCAGCTTCTTCAAGTTGAGCTTTGATTTGATTAGCTTCATCAGCAGGAACGTTTTCTTTAACATTTCCACCATTATCAGCTAAACCTTTAGCTTCAACAAGTCCTAATCCTGTAATTTCCTTTAATAATTTAATTACAGCAATTTTGTTTCCTCCAGCACTCTTTAATACTACAGTTTTGTTAGCGTTATCCTCTTGAGCGTCAGCAGCTGGAGCAGCAGCTACAGCTACAGCACTTGGATCAACACCAAATTCTTCTTTCATAGCGTCTACCCATTCTTTAATTTCAAGAAGAGTCATTTCTTTTAAAGAAGCAATAAAATCTTCAGTTTTAATTTTAGCCATTTCTAATCATTCCTTTCCTAATTTTCATTTTCCTTTTGTTCTGCATATAAATTTAATGCAATAGATAAATTTCTGACATGTTCCATCATACCAGCAGCAAGCATTGTAAGTAATCCTTCTCTTGATGGAATAGCAGCATATTCATTAATTGTAGCTAAATCTGCTACTGAGCCATTAATAATACCAACTCTGATTTCTAACTTATCATGGTCTTTAGCAAAATCTGCTAACACTTTGATTGGTTCAAGTAAATTCTTACCAAACAAAACTGCATTAGGACCTTCTAAGAAACCATCGAAATCATAGTTAAGTTCATCTAAAGCTCTTTTTAAAAGGGTATTCTTATAAACTTTAACTGTAGCATCAGTTCCCTTTAGCTGTTGTCTTAAATCTTTTAAGTCAAACACTGTTAAACCTTGATATTGGAATAAAATAACAGATTCACTATTATTAATACTATTCTCAATTTCAGACACAATATCTTTCTTAATTTCAAGATTTTTTGCGCTAGCCATAATTTCCTCCTTTGCGAAAATTTTCAAAAAAAGCTCATCCGAGTAGGACGAACTAAAAAGTTAAGCGTCCCTCGGCAAGATAATTAAGACATCCGTCCCTTGCTGTCTTCGGTTTTTTGCTTTTTCTGGATAATATTATAAATGTTTTAGAATTAAATGTCAAAAGAATTTTGATCTACTTTAATTCCAGGACCCATAGTTGATGAAACACTAATAGAAGTAATAAATTTACCTTTTACTGTAGCTGGTTTCATTCTAGTTAAAGTACTAACTACATAAGTAAGGTTTTCTTCTAATGCTTTATTATCAAAAGATGCTTTTCCCAATATTCCATGGATATTTCCATAAGAATCTGTACGGAATTCAACCATACCTTTATTAATGTCTTCAATCGCTTTGACTGGATTTGGTGTAACGGTATTTGTTTTAGGATTTGGCATTAAACCTTTAGGTCCTAAAAGCTTACCAATTTTACCAAGTTCTGGCATCATATCTGGAGTAGCAACAATGACATCAAAATCAAACCAATTTTCTTTTTGAATTTTTTCAATCATATCAGTATCTCCAACATAATTAGCACCAGCTTCTCTTGCAGCTTCTGCTTGAGCTCCTTTAGCAATAACTAAAATACGTTTTGTCTTTCCTGTACCATTAGGCATAATGAAAGAACCACGCAATTGTTGATCTGCTTTTTTAGGATCTACATTTAACTTGATAGCAAAATCAATTGTTCCATCAAATTTAGTAATAGAAGTTTTCTTTGCAAGATCAATGGCTTCATTTACGCTGTAAAGTTTGTTTTTATCAACAAGTTTTGCAGCTTCCACATATTTGCGACCAAACTTTTTCAAAATTTTCCCTCCTAACTGTGGTTTATTAGCGGACTATTTAAATATATTTATATTATTCTTCTTCAGAATCGTCTTCTTTATTCTTTCCGATTACTTCAACTTCTACAGAAGCATTTTCTTTTACTTCAGCTTCCATTTCAGCTAATTCTTCTTCTCGTTTTTCTCTCATCTCTTCTTCTACTGCAGCTTCCTTAGCTTGTTCAGCCATCTCAGCATCATTAACACCTTTAACAGCAATACCCATATTTCTTGCAGTTCCTTCAATTTCCTTCATTGCATCTTCAATTTCATAAGCATTCAAATCAGGGAATTTTGTTTCAGCAATTGCACGAATATCTTCTTTTGTTAATGTTGCCACAACTTCATTGGCACCCTTCTTGCTTCCTTTTTGGATTTTAGCAGCTTTCTTAAGTAAGAATGAAGCAGGTGGAGTTTTTAAAACAAAATCAAATGATCTATCATCATAAATTGAGATTTCACAAGGAACAACATCTCCCATTTTATCTCTAGTTGCGTCATTAAATTTTTGACAGAATTCTTGAATGTTAATTCCTGCAGGTCCAAGCACAGTACCAACTGGTGGTGCTGGGTTTGCTTTACCAGCTTCGATTTGTAATTTTACTTTTTTTACGACTTCTTTTGCCACGAAAACTCACTCCTTTCTTTGGAATTTTGTGTTTTTAACGTGTAAGTGGTCTAGGGCAAGTCCGCGATTTATCCCTCCCACTTGATGCATCACATAAATATATATGTAAATGCACTTAAGATATTACCACAAAACTATGGAAAATACAAGAAAAATCGGTAGTTTTTCACCTAGAAATTCTTTTACATTCTAACGTATAAATAGACGTTGAAACTTGCTCAATATGTTGTTGTATTTCTAATAATTTTCTTTCTAACAAAGCTCTATCAAGACTAGTGTTTAATATTTTTAGATAAACATTTTCTTCTTTCTTTAGTTCTTTTAATTTCTTACGATATTTTCTTAATCTCCGTGTATCCGCATCATCGCGAAGACGTCTTAAAGTAAGACCATCACTACCTAAGCGTGTACTTAACTCATAAAAATCAATACTAGAAGAAACATTATAATAATAAGCATTTTGTAAAGCATAATCCCATTCCTCAAACTCACGAAATGACTGTGGAAAAAAATCAATACTATCTTCACTAGCAAAAATAGACTTCTGCAAAGTATATTTTAAATGTGTATCTAAATCTTCAATAAGAGGACGATAAACACAGTACCGTTCTCCTCGAGAAATATAATTTGCACCTAAATGCATTGCTAAAGGTTTACTAGCAACATAAGTTTGAACTCTTGGATATAACATTATCATATGACCAGGAAATAAAAATTGACTTTCATATTCCTTTGACAAATTATAAATAGCCCAATAATTTTCATATAAAGAACGCTTCGGATCAAAATATTCTTCTGCACATTTACGTAACACTCTATTAGTAAGTAATTCTTCCTTTTCTTTTAAAAATTTTCTTTTTAATTCTTCTTTAGAAATAAAATCCTTCATTTCTTCTATTTCATCCCAAGAATAATCTCCAATACTTTTTGCTTCCATATACATCACTGCATCTAGTATAGCAAAAATTTATTCTTTTGCAATTCCATTAATAATTTTGTATTATGAAAAACACAAAAATTACAAATATATCAATTTTGTATTCTGTATAATACAAAATTTAAATTGCAATAAAAAAAGTAAGACTATTACATCTTACCCTATACTAATTCTAAACGAACTTGTAAAGCATCGTCACCAACACGTTCTTTAATTTTAATAATTCTAGTGTATCCACCATTTCTGTCTTGATATTTTGGAGCAAGTTCATTAAATACTTTACTTACTACCTCATTATCATTGTGAACAAATGCTAAAGCTTTTCTTCTTGAAACCAAAGTTCCTCTTTTTCCGTAGGTAATTAATTTATCAACAAATTTACGTACTTCTTTTGCTCTAGCTTCAGTAGTAACTACATAACCGTTTAAGATAACAGTTTTAGTAAGTCCTGCTAAAATACTTCTTCTTTGACGTGTTTCTCTTCCTAATTTTCTATAAGCCATACCTCTTACCTCCTTTAATCGCGGAACTTAAGTCCCATTTCTTCTACTTTATCTAATACTTCTTTTAATGATTTCTTACCTAAATTACGTATCTTAGTAACTTCCACTTCACGTTTATTGATTAAATCTTGAACCGTATGAATTCCTGCTCTCTTTAAGCAGTTATAAGCACGTACAGAGAATTCAATCTCTTCAATTGGAGTTTCAAGTGTCTTAGTAATAGTATCTACTTTCTTTTCGCTCATTAAACCAGATACATCACTAATTGCATTTAAATCTGCAACAATATTAAAGTGTTCAATCAAAATCTTAGCAGCAAGTGCCATACATTCTTCTGGAGTAATACTTCCATTTGTTTCGATTTCCATAATTAACTTATCAAAGTTTTCATTATGTCCAACACGAGCACTTTCTACATCAACAGAAACTCTTTCTACTGGACTGTATAAAGAATCGATTGCAATCACTCCTGGTTTATCTTCTGCAAATAATTTTTGATTTTCTTTAGAATCTACATAACCTTTACCATTATTACATGTTAAAGTCATATCGATTTTTCCACCTTCTACTAAGTTACAAATCACAAAATCAGGATTAACAACTTCAATATCAGGATCATGTTCAATCATACCTGCAGTAACAGGTCCTGGAGTATTTGCACTTAAATGCATAGTTTTTGCTTCTTCACTATGATTTTTCAAAACAACACTCTTCAAATTTAATACAATTGCAGTAACGTCTTCATAAACTCCATCAATTTTTTGGAATTCATGTAACACTCCATCAATTTTCACAGTAGTAATTGCACATCCAGGCATGCTAGATAACATAACTCTTCTAAGCGCAGTACCAACTGTTGTACCAAATCCTCTCTCTAATGGTTCTAATTCAAACTTAGCAAAATGATTGCTATCTTGATATTCTGTAATTTTATATTCTGGTTTCTCAAATTTAATCATATATTAACATTCCTTTCCATCACTAATTTCTAGGTCTTTTTGGTGGACGGCATCCGTTGTGTGGAATTGGTGTTTCGTCTACGATACTTGTAACTTCTAATCCTACAGCTTGTAATTGTCTAATCGCATTTTCTCTACCAGCACCTAAACCTTTTACATGTACTTCAACCTTTTTCACGCCACATTCCATAGCAGCACGTCCAGCAGCCTCAGCACTTGTTCCAGCTGCAAAAGGAGTTTTCTTTTTACTTCCCTTGTAACCAATTGTTCCAGCACTTGCCCAACTAATTACATTTCCATCTTTATCAGTAATAGTCACGATTGTATTGTTATATGTAGAATGAATGTGTGCAACTGCTTCAGGAATATTCTTTTTAACTTTTCTTTTTCTTCTATTATATGCCATAAACACTTACCTCCTATTTACCTGCTTTTTTCTTATTAGCAACTACTTTACCTCTACCTTTTCTAGTATGAGCATTGCGGTTTGTTCTTTGTCCTCTAACAGGAAGTCCTTTTTTATGACGAACTCCTTGATATGAGTTAATTTCCATTTTTTCTTTAATACTTAATTGTACTTCACGACGAAGATCACCTTCAACAGTATACTTATCCACTTCTTTACGTAATGCTTGGATTTCTTCATCTGTTAAGTCTTTTACCTTGCATTCTGGATTAACACCTGCATTCTTACAGATTGTACGAGCCAAAGGTCTACCAATACCATAAATAGCAGTTAACCCAATGCAAATATGTTTTTCATTTGGTAATTCAATATTCTTAATTCTTGCCATATAAACACTCCTTCTAACCTTGAACTTGTCTGTGTTTTGGATTTTCACAGATTACCATAACTTTACCTTTTCTTCTAATTACCTTGCATTTTCTGCAAATAGGCTTTACTGAAGCTCTAACTTTCATAATTAACCTCCATTATCTCTTATTCCATGTAATTCGCCCACGTGTTAAATCATAAGGAGAAAGCTCAATGGTCACTGTATCACCTGGTAGAATACGAATCATATTCACTCGCATTTTACCAGAAACGTAGGCCTCTACAGTATATCCATTTTGAAGTTCTACAATATAGTCGCCACCCTTAGTAACGTCTACTACTTTTCCTTCTACTTCAATCTTATCTGATTTTGTACTGCTAGGTTGTCTTCTTTTAATAACATCCTTACTTTGTAAATTGCTTTTTCGATCATTTTTTTTCGCCATAATCATTCTCCCGTTAAAATTTCATATCCGTCACGCGTAACCGCGACAGTATGTTCAAAGTGAGCAGATGGACTTCCATCTTCCGTCACCACTGTCCAGTCATTATCCAACATAACAACATTTCGTTTTCCTAAATTCAGCATTGGTTCTATTGCTAAAACCATTCCTTCTTTTAAAACGAGGCCAGTGTTCTTCTCACCATAATTTGGAACATCAGGTTCTTCATGCATATTTGTTCCTATGCCATGTCCGACTAACTCTTCTACAACACTAAGTCCATGACTATGTGCATAAGACATAATTGCATAACTAACGTCTCCAATTCGCGCTCCAGGTCTCACTTGTTTTATTCCTTCGTAAAGAGCTTTCTCAGTATCTACTACCATCTCTTTAACTCTAGCATCAACCTCTCCAACAAGATAAGTTCTTGTCATATCAGATTCATAACCAGCCTTACGAACAGTAAAATCAAGTTTGACAATATCTCCATTCTTAAGCTTACGCGTCTTACTTGGAATTCCATGAACGACTTCATCATTAATACAAATGCAGGCACTTGCAGGAAACCCCTCATATCCTAAACAAGAAGGATATGCATCATGACTTACAATAAAATCATGAATTTTTTTATCTAACTCGAAAGTCGTAACTCCCGGCTTAATAAACTTTTCCATTTCCTTATGTGCTAAATAATTAATGTGTCCTGCTTCCTTCATTAACTTAATTTCACGTTCACTTTTTATTGTCATCTATGACCTCCAATAAAGATTTAAGAGCACTTGTTTGATCCACATCATTATTTTGAAGCACCGTCAAACACCCTTTTTCTTGATAATAAGCTACTACAGGCATCGTACTCTCTAAAAACTTTGCGTAACGTACCTCATAAGACTCTAAGTTGTCATCATCTCTCTGTACAAGCGTCTCATGACAATCATCACACAACATTGAAACTTTTGGTTTAAACTCATCTATATAGATATTGTAACTACGATGACACTTCATGCAGATTCTTCTACCTAATAAACGGTCTAACAGAATCTTTTTATCTACATCAATATAAATGACTACAACATCTCTTTTTAAACCAGATAATATTATATCAAGTTTTTTTGCTTGTTGCAACGTTCTTGGAATACCATCTAAAATAATTGGTGTGGATAAAGAAATTTTAGAAAGTTCTTTTTCTACAATCTGCAAAATTGTTTCATCATCCACAAATGCGCCAGTAGCCAAAAACGTTTTTAATCTTTCATTATGTTCTGCTTCACTTCGAAGCAAATCACCTGTACTAATTTGTATAAACCCGCGGTGATGGATTAAATAATCACTAAATGTTCCTTTGCCCCCTAAAGGAGGAGCAAGAAAAATGACAGATTTCATTTTACTTGAAACTCCTGTGAGCAAAACGTCTTGAAACTAAACCACTTTGAATTTGTTTATAAGTTTCAATTGCAACACCGACAACGATTAAAATACCAGTTCCACCAATCGCAATAGATTGATCAAGACCAGTAATATTAGATACTAAGATAGGAAGTCCTGCAAGAATTGCAATAAATAAAGATCCTACCAAAGTCAAACGACTTACAACTGTACTAATATACTTCGTTGTCTCAGCTCCCGGTCTAACACCAGGAATATAAGCACCACTCTTATTTAAATTCTTACTCATTTCTTCTGGATTCATTGCCATGAATGTATAGAAATAACTAAAGAAAATAATAAGAGCAATGTATAAAATAAATCCAGTCCATGATGTATACATAATATAATTATTTACAAAATCAATCGCTGATTGATTACCAATAATATTTACGATAATCGATGGAATAGTCAAGAGCATAGATGCAAAAATAACTGGCATAACACCCGCATAATTAATACGTAGTGGTAAATAAGACTCTTTTGCGCCATAAGCGCTTACTGTTTTATTAGCGTATTGAATTGGTATCTTACGTTCTGCAAGAGTAATCCATACAACACCAACGATTACAAGTAAATACATTAAAAGATAAAAGATAAAAAACAATACACCTACCCAAGTTGTATAAGTGCTCTCACCAATAAAGAGTTCATAAGCACCAGTAAATACAGCAGGTAAAGAAAGTACAATACTTGCCATGATTAAAAGAGATTGTCCATTACCAATACCTTTCATAGTAATACGATCTCCAAGCCATAACAAGAAAGAGGTACCAGCAGTCATAACTAAAGTAATCTTTAATATCATCGCTACATCAGTAACACCTAATAAGAATACAGTTAAAACATAAGCTTGAACGAATGCCAAAGCAATTCCCAAGTATCTT
Source organism: Candidatus Ventrenecus stercoripullorum (assembly GCA_018712835.1). Taxonomy (GTDB): domain Bacteria; phylum Bacillota_I; class Bacilli_A; order RF39; family UBA660; genus Ventrenecus; species Ventrenecus stercoripullorum. The sequence continues at coordinate 9,541 of DVGF01000024.1, read as the reverse complement.
GTAATACGGTTAATCTTTTGCATTCCAACATATCCTTGTTCTTTTAACTCTTTAAAATAAGGAATAATATCCATCGTTAAAAGTTGTGTAACAATCGATGCATTGATATAAGGGGTAACACCAAGGCCGAAAATTGAAAATCTTTCAAATCCTCCACCACTCATAAGATTGAAAACTCCTAAAAAGTCTAATTGACCATAAAGAGTTCCCAACCATGGAGTGGCCCATACAATCGTAATTCCAGTACCTAAACAATAGATACCTAAACAAAATAAGGTAAAAAGGATTCTATGTCTCAAATCTTTCGCGTCTTTGCTGAGTATCTTGAGCTCCCTTTTTGCCATATTAGATCACCTCAGTTTTTCCACCCGCATTTTCAATTTTAGTAACAGCCACACTAGAGAAACGATTTGCTTTTACAGTTAGCTTCTTAGTGAGTTCTCCATTTGCTAAAACCTTAACACCACTTAATTGTTTTTTAATAATTCCTCTTTCCTTTAATACTTCTGGAGTTACAACATCTCCATCATTAAAGTACTTATCTAAATCACTTAAATTAATTACAGCATATTTTGTTTCAAAACGTGTATTTTTAAAACCTCTCTTAGGTAATCTTCTATACAATGGAGATTGACCACCTTGGAACCATGCACTAATACTTGCTCCACTACGAGCTTTTTGTCCTTTTTCTCCATGAGTAGAAGTTTTACCCATTCCACTACCAGGTCCACGACCTACACGTTTCACATTTTTTAATTCTTTTGTTTTAGGTAAACTTTCTAATCTCATCTTATAACTCCTCGACTTTCTTTCCGCGTAATGCCGCAATCTTTGCAGGTGTTCTAACAGATTTTAATGCCTCTAAAGTAGCTTTAGCAACATTAACTTTAGTATTGCTTCCTAAACTCTTAGAAACAATATCTTTTACACCAGCAAGTTCTAAAACTGCACGAGCAGCACCACCAGCGATAACACCAGTACCTTCTTTTGCAGGTTTTACTAAAACAATAGCACGTCCAATTTTTCCCATAGCTTCATGAGGAATAGTACGATTATCTTGAAGAGCTACACGAATTACGTTCTTATTTGCAGCCTTACTTGCTTTAGCAATTGCATCATTAACTTCATTAGCTTTACCAGTACCGATACCAACTAAGCCTTTACGGTTACCAACAACAACAGTTGCAGAGAAACGGAAATGTCTACCACCTTTTGTAACCTTTGTTACACGACTTAAATTAATTACTTTTTCTTCCAATAATTTTTTTCTTGGATCTACATTTTGTCTAGCCATATAAACCTCCTAAAACTCCAAGCCGTTTTCACGAGCTGCATCTGCTAAAGCTGCAACACGTCCATGATATAGGTAACCACCTCTATCAAATACGACTTTCTCTATTTTTGCTTTTTTACATTTCTCGGCGATATCTTTTCCAACAGCCTTAGCGCCAAGAATATTACCACCGTTTACTTTTAAAATTTTAGAAGAAGAGCTAGCTAAAGTAACGCCCTTATTGTCATCAATCACTTGTGCATAAATCTCTTTATTGGAACGAAAAACATTAAGTCTTGGAGATGTCGCAGTTCCACTAATTGTTTTTCTAACTCTAGCATGACGTCTTTGTCTTGCTACATTTCTAGATTCTTTCTTTATCATATTATCACCTACTTAGCCGCTTTCTTTCCTTCTTTACGACGTACATGTTCGCCTTTATATCGAATTCCTTTTCCTTTATAAGGTTCTGGACTTCTTATTTCACGAATCTTAGCCGCAAATTCAGATATTTTTTGTTTATCAATACCAGAAAGTTCAATTTCGGTATTACTAATAGATTTTACTGAAATTCCTTCAGGACAAACCATTTCAACAGGATGAGAAAAACCAGCATGAATACCAATTTTATTTCCTGAAACATTGAAACGATAACCTACACCAACAATTTCTAGTCCTTTTGTATATCCATCGCTTACACCAATTAACATATTTTCAATTAAAGAATTCATTGTACCTACAATTACGTTAGCACGAGGAGATTCATTTACTGGAGTAGTCTCAATAACTCCGTCAGTAATGGTTACAGTAACTAATGGATCAATATTTAACTCTAAAGTTCCTTTACCAGACTTAGCAGTAAACACTGAACCATTTAAACTAGCTTCAACACCAGTTGGGATTTGTAATTTACGTTTTCCTATTCTACTCATAAATTTTCCTTACCAAATATAGGCAAGTACTTCGCCTCCTAACCGTGATGCTCTAGCTTCTTTATCTGTCATTAATCCTTTAGAAGTAGAAATAATCGCAATTCCAAGACCATTTAATACATAAGGAATTTCATCAACCTTTGCATAAACTCTTAAACCGCTCTTACTAATTCTCTTTAAACCAGTAATAACTCTTTCCTTACGATCTCCATACTTCAAAGTTAATGTCATTTTATCTCCATTCGCATTTTTCTCATAAACATAATCAGCGATATAACCTTCTCTTTTCAAGATTTTAGCAATATCTAAAGTCATCTTTGTACCAATAACTTCTACTGTATCATGTTTTAATTGATTTGCATTACGAATTCTTGTAAGCATATCTGCAATCTTATCTTGTACCATAACTTATACCTCCTACCAACTTGCTTTCTTTACACCAGGAATCTTACCTTCATTGGCAAGTTCTCTGAAGCAAATACGACATAAATGATATTTACGTAGAACACCGTGAGGTCTTCCACATCTTTCACAACGTGTGTAAGCACGTGAACTAAATTTTGGTGTACGAGATTGTTTTACTTTTAAACTTGTCTTTGCCATGAGACTCACTCCTTATCCTCTAAAAGGCATTTTAAATCCTGCAAGTAATGCCTTAGCTTCTTCATTCGTCTTGGCAGTTGTAACAAATACAATATCCATACCACGAATTTTCAAAATACTATCATATTCAATTTCTGGGAAAATTAATTGTTCTTTTACTCCCAAAGTATAGTTTCCATGACCATCAAAAGCAGTCTTAGATACACCACGGAAATCTCTTACACGAGGAAGTGCAACACGAATTAATTTTTCTAAGAAAACATACATCTTTTCCCCACGAAGTGTTACTTTCACTCCAATAGGATGTCCTTCACGAATTTTAAATCCAGCGATAGACTTATGTGCCTTCGTAACAACTGCTTTTTGACCAGTAATAGTCTCTAAGTCTTTTAAAGCAGCTTCAATATATTTTTCATCAGTGTGACCTTCACCAACACCAATATTAATGACAATTTTTTCTAATTTAGGAACTTCCATAACTGACGAATAGTTAAATTCTTTCATTAACGCAGGAACAATGTCCTTTTTATATAATTCTTTATATGTACTCATAAATTCCCACCTTAATTTTTACCTTTCTTATTTTCCACTTTTTTTACATTTGATACATGAATAGGAGCTTCGATATCGAATATTCCTCCACTTTCATTCGCGTTATTAGGTTTTTGATGTTTTTTTACAAGGTTTAATCCTTCTACAACAACTTTATCTTTTTTTCTTAAAGTTTTAATAACTTTGCCAGTTTTTCCTTTATCTTTACCAGCAATAATTTCTACTTGATCATTGACTTTTATTTTCATAGTACCTCCTAAATAACCTCACTAGCTAAAGAGACAATCTTCATAAAATCTTTTTCACGAAGTTCTCTAGCAACTGGACCTAATACACGTGTACCAAGCGGTGTCTTATCATCTTTAATAATAACGCATGCATTATCATCAAATTTAATATAACTTCCGTCAGCTCTTCTTACACCTTCAACACTTCTAACAATAACAGCTTTTACAACTTTTCCTTTTTTTAAGTTACTATTTGGAATAGCCTTTTTTACAGTACAAACCACAACATCACCAATATTTGCAGTTTTACGATTACTTCCACCCAAACATCTAATTACTAAGACTTCACGAGCTCCAGTATTATCTGCAACCTTAAGTCTAGATTCTTGCATTACCATGGACTACCTCCTATAAAATGACAGCTTCAATTAGTACTTCAACAAGTTCATATCTCTTTGTTTTTGATAATGGTCTTGTTGCTCTAATTCTTACTGTATCTCCTACTTTTGCTACATTCTTTTCATCATGTGCAGCATATTTTTTAGAATATTTTACACGTTTTCCGTATAGTGGATGTTTTTTATGGGTTTCAACTAATACTGTAATGGTTTTATCGTTTTTTGCACTAACGACTTTTCCAACTAATTCAGCTTTTCTTTTTTCTGCCATTATTTGTTACCTCCTTCAGGTTGTTCCATTTCTCTTTCTTTTAAAATTGTCATCATTCTTGCAATATCTTTCTTTAAAGCACTCATTGTATGAGGTTTCTCTAAAGACCCTCTTGCATTTTGCATACGCATATTAAGTAATTCACTTTTTCCATCTTTAATTTTTTCTAATATTTCTTCATTAGATAACTTACGAATTTCCTGAGCAGTCATTAGATTTCACCTTCTTTTTTTACAAATTTACATTTTACTGGTAACTTATGAGAAGCAAGTCTTAATGCTTCACGAGCAATTTCTTCGCTAACTCCAGAAATCTCAAACATGATCTTTCCTTCCTTAACTACAGCTACCCATTCTTCTACGTTACCTTTACCTTTACCTTGACGAGTTTCCAAAGGTTTTTTCGTTCTAGCTAAATGAGGGAAAATATTAATATATACTTTACCTCCACGCTTCATATAACGAGTCATCGCAATACGAGCAGCTTCAATTTGGCGAGCAGTAACATAGTTACCTTCGCGAGCCTGAAGTCCAAATTCACCAAAATGAAGTTCTGTATTTCCTTTTGCATGACCTTCATAAGACAAACGATGTGGTTTACGATACTTAGTTCTCTTTGGCATCAACATGTTGGTCACGCTCCTTTACATTTTTCTTTTCTGGAAGAATTTCTCCTTTATAAATCCATACTTTAACACCGATTTTTCCATAAGTAGTATCTGCTTCACTTTGTGCATAATCGATATCAGCACGAATTGTATGAAGAGGAACAGTTCCTTCTGTATAACCTTCACTACGAGCCATTTCTACACCACCTAAACGACCAGAAACTAATGTTTTAATACCTTTAGCTCCAGCTTTCATAGTATTTCTAATAGCTCTTTTTTGAGCACTTCTGAATGGTGCACGATTTTCAATTTGCATTGCAATATTATCTGCAACAAGTTGTGCACATAAATCAGCACTCTTAGAAACATCAACGATAGATACATAAACTTCTTCACCCACAACGCGAGCTAATTCTTTACGTAACGCATCGATGTCTTCTCCACCACGTCCAATAATCACTCCTGGCTTTGCAGTATTAATTGTAATTTCTGGACGGTTCTTTTTACGTTCAATAATGATAGAAGCAACAGCTGCATCTTTTAGTCTTTTCTTTAAATAATCACGAATTTTTAAATCTTGATTTAAAGTTTTACCAAAATCTTTTTTATTAGCATACCATCTAGATTCCCAATCCTTATTAACACCTAAACGATATCCCACAGGATTAACCTTTTGTCCCATTAGTTGTTGCCTCCTTTCCCGTCGCTTACGCGAACTATAATATGACTTGTTCTTTTATCTCTGCGATCTACATTACCACGACTTGCAAATTTTACTCTTTTATAAACAGGTCCAGGATTTACCATGCACTCTGAAATAAATAAGTCACTTTCTTTTGCATCAAAGTTGTTAACCGCATTACTAATAGCACTTTCAAGTACTTTTTTAATTAAACGACTTGATTTAGTGTTTGTTGTATCTAAGATAGCACGTGCAGCTTGAATATCTTTGCCACGGATTAAATCCATAGTCATTCTTGCTTTTCTTGGAGCTACCATAGCACTTTTATGAATTGCATAAGTTTCCATAACACTCCTCCTACTTCTGACCTGCATGTCCGCCAAACTTACGAGTAGCCGCGAACTCACCTAATTTATGTCCAACCATTTCTTCTGTTACATAAACAGGAATAAAATCTTTTCCATTATGAACAGCAAATGTATGGCCTACAAAACTTGGGAATATAGTAGAACGACGAGAATATGTTTTAATAACTTCTTTTTTGTTTTCTTGATTTAATTTATCGACCTTTTTAAGTAAATGTTCATCAGCAAAAGGTCCTTTTTTTAAACTTCTAGCCATTATTTATCCTCCTATTTCTTTCTACGACTAACAATAAGTTTGTCAGAAGCCTTTTTATTTTTTCTGGTTTTATATCCAAGAGCTGGTTTACCCCAAGGTGTCATTGGACTCTTACGTCCAACTGGAGCACGTCCTTCACCACCACCATGTGGGTGATCATTAGGGTTCATAACAGAACCACGGTTTGTAGGGCGTACCCCCATATGTCTTTTTCTTCCGGCTTTTCCAAGATTTACTAATTCATAATCTTCGTTACCAACAACACCAATCGTTGCCATACAGTTTCCTAAGATTTTTCTTGTTTCGCCAGATTGTAAACGAACCAAAACATATTTTCCTTCACGACCTAATATTTGAGCACTAGTTCCAGCACTACGGCAAAGACTAGCACCACTACCAGGATTAAGTTCGATACAATGAATTACTGTACCAACTGGAATACTTTGAAGTGGAAGTGCATTACCAACTTTAATATCAGCACCCTCTCCATTTTCAATTATCATTCCAACCTTTAATCCCTTAGGAGCAATAATATATCTCTTTTCACCATCTAAATAATTGATTAAAGCGATATTTGCATTACGGTTTGGATCGTATTCAATTGTTGCAACACGTCCTGTTACACCAATCTTATTACGTTTAAAATCGATGACACGATATTTTCTCTTAGCTCCTCCACCAATATGACGAACAGTAAGTTTTCCTTGATTATTACGTCCACCGCTGCGAGTTTTCTTCACTAAAAGAGATTTCGTAGGAGTAGAAGTTGTAAGTTCTTCATTTGCTAAAGTACTCATTCCTCTACGGCCATTTGTTGTTGGTTTATATTTCTTAATTGCCATAAAATACCTCCTACATTTCAATTGATGAACCTTGAGCTAAGGTCACAATTGCTTTCTTATAAGTTTTTGTCTTGCCAGTATAACGGCCGACACGACGATCCTTTGGCTTAGTATTAAGTGTATTAACATTTAATACTTTCACGCCAAATTGACGTTCAATTTCACTCTTAATTTGAGTCTTTGTAGCCCTCTTATCTACTTTAAAAGTATAAACACCATTTTGTTGAGCAGTTACACTCTTTTCAGTAATAACAGGGCCAAAAATAATATCCGGATTACGCATTTAACATACCCTCCTCGAGTTTCTTTAAAGCAGCTTCATCAAAGACTAATGTATCAGCATTTACAATATCTAACACATTAATTTCATCTACTAAAATATGATAAGCATATCCTAAATTGCGACAAGCCATATATAAGTTTTCACAATCACTCTCTGTAACAAATAATACTTTTCCTTCTAATTTAGCATCAGAAATTAACTTCTTAACATCTTTTGTTTTCATACTAGGTAATTCTAGTGTTTCAAAAACAACAACTGCTTTTTGATTTAACTTATCAGCTAAAGCACTTTGAAGTGCTAAAACTCTTTCTTTCTTATTAATTTTAAAACCATAATCTCTAGGTTGTACGCCATGAGCAATACCGCCGCCTACCCATTGAGTAGCACGGATACTTCCTTGACGAGCACGTCCTGTTCCTTTTTGTCTCCATGGTTTTCTTCCACCACCGCTTACTTCACTACGGTTCTTTGTTTTATGAGTTCCTTGACGAGTTGCCGCAAGTTGTAAGCGAATCATTTTCTTTAATGCATCTTCGTGTACTTCTTTACCCCAAACAGAATCATTTAAGGTAATGTCACGAACTTTTTGAGCATTTAAATCTTTTACTTCTACTTTTGCCATTTTACATTTCCTTTCTATGATTCTATTCTTCTGTTTCTGTAGCAGTCTCTTCTGTAGTTTCTTCCACTGCTGCCTCTACAACTGGTGTTTCTTCTACTACTTCATCTACTACAGTCTCTTCATAAGAAATAATCTCTTTTGGATTTTTCTTAACTGTATTTTTAATAGCACTCTTAATAAGTACTAAAGCATTTTTAGCTCCTGGAACATTTCCACTAACTAAAATATAATTCTCTGCTGGATTTACTTCGATGATTTCAAGATTTTGAACAGTAACAGTAACATTACCCATATGTCCTGGTAACTTCTTACCCTTCAAAACTCTCTTTGGAAGCATTGTACCTAAAGATCCAGGTCCTCTATGATAATGAGATCCGTGAGCCATAGGTCCACGACTTTGTCCATGTCTTTTAATAGTACCAGCAAATCCTTTACCTTTACTTGTACCAGTAACATCAACAATGTCTCCTACTTCAAATACATCAGCACTTACTTTATCTCCAACTTGATAACCTTCGCAATCACGAATTTCTTTCAAGAAGCGCTTAGGAGTTGTGTTAGCTTTTTTTGCGTGACCAACACTTGCACGACTAGCATTTTTTTCTTTCTTGTCTACTACGCCAAGTTGAATAGCATTATAACCGTCAGTTTCAACAGTTTTTACTTGCATAACTGTATTAGGTTCTACACTAACAACAGTTACAGGAATAAGCTTACCTTCAGTAGTAAAAACTTGAGTCATTCCAACCTTGCGTCCTAAGATTCCTTTCATTCCCATTTCCTTTCTAATCATTATAATTTGATATTAATGTCTACACCGCTTGGTAAATCAAGTCTTGTTAAAGCATCAATAACTTCTTTACTAGGATTTAAAATATCAATAAGTCTCTTGTGAGTACGACTTTCAAATTGTTCACGAGAGTCTTTGTATTTATGTACAGCTCTTAAAACAGTTACTCTTTCAATTTCAGTTGGAAGAGGAACAGGTCCAGAAACAGTACCTCCTAATCTCTTAACAGTTTCCACAATTTTTCCAGCAGCTAAATCTAATACTTTAGAGTCAAAAGCTTTCAAATTGATACGAACTTTACTCTTTGACATAACATATGTCCTCCTTTCGCCTATATCTTGTATAGACTTGCTCCGTAGCAAGTTCTCTGATAAACTGTAGCAACGTTGCCAAGCGTATCAGTAACCTCACACATCACAGCCGTCATACAAAGTCAATTGTACACTAGAATTATATGAAATGCAAGCATTTTTTACAAGTATTTTTTCCTTTGTAACGTTTTTTTTGAAAAAAAGCAAAAAAAAGAGAATAGTTATCCACATTCCAAGCAAAAAATAAATAGAATTTCTCTAAGGTATCATTTTAGCTGTGTTTGCTATCCTGAATAATAATTATTTAAAGTTATCAAAGATCCTTTTATTTATGTTACTTTTAATTTCCTGATTTTTTCTGGTTGCTTATTTATGATATGTCCTTTTGCCATCCCTATCATTGCTATCATCATGATATCTATGAGTACTGTTGCTTTTTTTAATCCTCTCACTTTATGATTCTCTAAATTAAAATCTCGATCCATTCGTCCATTGATTCTCTCTAGTGCTGTTCTTTTGTGGTATCT
>DVGF01000023.1 GCA_018712835.1 Candidatus Ventrenecus stercoripullorum | reverse complement strand
CTTCTTTTTCCATTTCTTTTTCTTTCTCTGATGCTTCTTCTAACATTTTTACGATTTCTTCTCCGTCTACTTCGATTGGGGTTATATCTTCGTCTTCTTCTTCCTCTATTTCTTTTTCTTCACCAAATAGTTCTAATTCGATACTGACTTTAATTTTGCTATTTTCTTCCATTTCATAAGCAAAATCGCTGATTTCTAGGGTAATACTTTCTTCTACCAAATTATCTGGGATTTCAATTGTAAAAGGTATTTTAAAATTAAAAGGCGTTACGTTGGCACTCACTTCATGGCTTTTGTAATCTCCTGATACATAGAGACTTCCTTCGATTGAAGAAGTGTTTACTTCAAATTCTCTTTCTAACGAAATGCTTGTAATTTCACTCACTTTTGTTTTAAAATCCAATTCCTTGGTAAAAGGTATTATACTTTTCATAACATCATCCTTTCTAAAAAAGAATATGTTTTAGGTTAAAAAAAAATCACTCATTTTGTGATTCTTCTTTTAATAATTCAGGATGTTTCTTAAAAAATAAGGAAAACGCTAATTGTAGCTCATCGATATTTCGTATTTCTTCTAAAAATTCTTTATTTTCTTCTATTATTTTTTTGCGAACTAGAATATTATCTTTATTCTCCTTTTCTAGCAAAAAATTAAATATCCAATCTTTGTACATCACTTCATCTAGAATATAATATTCTTTCCCATTTTCTAGAGTAATAACATCCATCATAACTGTATTATTCATTTTTTTAGCCCCTCTTCTTGCTCTTCTTGATTTTGGTATGCCTCTATTACTTTTTGTTCTTCTGATTCTAGATAATATTTTAATTTTGTTGCATCATAGAAATCTTCTGCTGTCTCATATCCTTTTTCAGCTAAAAATTCTTCTAAGCCTTGTCCTGTTAAATTACTTATAATTCGATTATCATTATTATAGGCGTTATCTTCAGAAAGATGTAAAACCGCAGCAACCAAAGCATCTCCTGTTAGCTCGTCAGTCTTTTCTAAACGTTCTTTTAAATCACTAGCAATGCCGCCATGATAATATTGGTATACAAATTCTCCATCGCCCAATTTAATTGTTCCATCGGCGTTAATGTTATCATTATTTGAAATAATACTTTGTGCTTCTTCTTTAATTGGCTCAAATGCTTTATTAATTGCATTTTTTTGATTTTGTTTCTCAATAACATTTTTTGCATTAAGACCTAAACTTGCGCCAAATGCTAATACAAATATTCCTGTTCTAATTATTTTTTTTCTTGCTTTCTTTCTAGCTTGCTCTTCCAAAGCTTCCTTTTTTTTCGCATTGATTTTATCTCTTTTTCGCTTTAATTCACGATTGTATTGCATCCTTAGAATGCCATCAACATCAACATCAAATTTTTCCTTATTTCTATCTTTATTTTGTTCCATAATTCTCACCTAGCTATAGAATACTTCATTTTTATTGCAGTGTCAAATTTTGTCTATTTTATTTGTCAAGTGTTTGTCACTTTTTGTCACTTATCTTTTGATAACATAAAAGTTATGGTATACTGAATATACTATAAAAGAGGTTGATAAAATGAATGAATCTATTTTTAAAGCATATGATATCAGGGGTAATTATCCGAATGATATCAATGAAAAAGTTGCTTATACTATTGGACAAAGTTATGGAACATACTTGCAGAAGTTTTTGGATAAAAGAAAATGTGTTATCGGATGCGATAACCGTTTGTCTTCTCCATCCTTAATCGCAGCATTGAAAGAAGGACTTCTTGATTCTGGTATTAACGTGATTGATTATGGTATGATTACGACTCCTATGCATTACTATTCAAGATATATTGAGAATACTTATGGAATTATGGTCACTGCTAGTCATAATCCAAAAGATGATAATGGTTTTAAGTTTTCTTTTGACCCAGTTGCTAATGCAAGAGGTGAAATGATTGAGGATTTTAAAGACTTTACTTTAAAAGGAGAGTTTTATACTGGCGCTGGGATGTATGAAAAAAGAGATATCAAAGCGTTATACTTCAATTATTTAAAAGACAATATTTCGATGGGAGATAAAAAGATTAAAGTTGTCTTTGACTGTGGAAATGGAGTTACTTCTACAGTCATTCGTGATGCGGTATCTTTATTTCCTAATATAGAAGCTACTTATATTTGTTCTGTTAGTGACGGGACTTTTCCAAATCATCATCCGGACCCAGCTGTGGAAAGCAACATGGCTATGTTAAAAGAAAAAGTGTTAGAAACAAAGGCTGATATTGGAATTGCTTTTGATGGTGATGGCGACCGTGTAGGAATTATTGATGAAAATGGAAAATTTGTCATGGCTGATAAGTATTTAATTGTAGCAATGAGAGATATTATTGGACAGGCTAAAAAGAAAACATTTTTATGTGATGTAAAATGTTCGAAATCTTTTATTGATGAAGTAGAAAAATTGGGTGGTACGGTATTTATGAGTCGAACTGGCACTAGTTTTACTGAGGCAAACACCAAAGAAAATAATATTCCTTTAGGTGGTGAGTTATCTGGACATATTTTCTTTAATGACCGTGGGCCTGAGGTTTGTAGTGCAATTTATGCGGGACTAAGATTTATTGAAATTCTTTCTAAAACGTCTAAAACTTTTAGTGAATTATTAGACGGTATTACAGAGTACTACTCTACTCCCGAAATTAAAGTACATTGCTCTAATGAGACAAAGTTTGATGTGGTAGAAAAAGTAAGACAATATGTAAAGCAAAAAGGTTATTCTTTCTTGGATATTGATGGAGTCCGAGTAAACTTTAAGGAGTCTTGGGGTCTTATTCGGGCAAGCAATACAGGGCCAGATTTAACACTCCGTTTTGAAGCTACTACAGAGAAAGAATTAGAAAAAATAAAAAAAGAATTTACGGATGTTGTAAATTCTATCATAGAAGAACATTAAGGTGTTCTTTTTTTTGATGGCTACACTTCACATTTTTTTTCTTTTGCACTTATTTTTTTCATCAATTCTTGATTTTCATTTGCTTTTTCTAATTCTTTTCTATACTTCTTTATTAATTTATCTTTGGTATAAGCATATAACTTATCTAGCTCATCTAAATCCAATCCTAGCATGATGATATATTTATATTCTTCTATTTTTTCTTCGTTTTTTTCATACCAATATTTTACGATTTTGTCTAAATTAAATTCTCTAATAAACGTGTTTTCATATAAATAAATACCACTAGTTGTTTGCCATGCATACTCACTTACATCGCGACCGTTTAGATCAAGACTCCAAGTAAAACTTAGTTGAACGAACTGATAGTTGTCAGTTAATTTTCGTTCTTTTTTTACTCGATACAAAGTATCTGAATAAAGGGCCAAGTTTTTACCTGTAATGTATCGATCATTAGAAGGATTTATTTCGATTTCTACAACACCTACATCGGTTTGAAATAACATGTCTTCCCCTATATTTTCTATCCAATCCATGTATTCTTCTCGTTCTATGTTATACTGTCTTATTTTTCTACAGCGTTTATTTAAAGATGCTTCTATAACAGCCCTTAATAAATCTTTATTGCTTTTTTTTAGAAAAATTTCTCTAAAAATATCTTCTTCTTTTGCTAGAAAGCAATCTTTTTCTTCCTTTTTTGTTTTCACCTTTACAAGGCACCTCCATTTCTTTTTTTCTAAGGGTTATCATTATTAAAAACATTCCCCTATACTAATAATATACAAGAAAAGTATCTCATTTCCTTTTTATTTTGATTAATTTTTCTATTTTTTTCTATTTTCAAGAATGAAGAGTTGTTTTTCAACAATAAGACTTTGTTGTATTTAATTCGTCTATACAATATAAAAGTCTAGTGTCGTCCTTCCTAAATCTATCTACTTACTAATTAAAATATGACGTAAAAGAACAAAAAAACTCGTCTTTCTTTTAATGTCTAGATTATTGATATAGTTTCAATGAAATTTGAAAAAAACAAAAATTTATGCTATTATGTATATAGATGAAAGAAATTTCATAAAATAAAAAAGGATACATCTGAAGTGCATATCAGATGCTTCCCTAGAATTGGTGGGCATCCGACTCAACGAAAGTTGATTAAGGTGCTTTTTATTTTTTTATTATTATTTTAGAATAATAATAGCTAGCAATATAAAAATTACTAACACTAATTGGTGTATAATACGATGTAAAAATTTTTCATTTTTTCGCATTGACACTACCCCTTTCTCAGCTGAATTCATTAAGAAAGGGAAAGGCACCTGAATTTCAGATATATCCGATATCATTATAGCAACCATATGATTGGCATTCAATCAAAATTCAAAAAAATTGTATTAAAAAAATCATCATATTTCTATGACGATTTTTTAAATCTTAACTAAAGATTTTAGGCAAGATATATAATGTTATAAATAATGTGATTACATAAGCTGATGTAAAGACATAAGCAATTTTATTTTTATCAATTTTTGTAAGTTCTGTAAATCCATGATATAGATGTAGTAAATACAATACTCCCGCGATTGCTAAAATAATTATTGCAATCCAAATATTAATATACATACCAATGATTGCTACGATTGTTGTAATTGTTGTAAAAACACTTGTTACTCCAATTAAAGCATATATTTTTTTAATATCTGATTCTTTTTTGCAAATTGTACTTGATATGAAGTGTAATAATCCACCAAAGCAAAGGAAATATACTGCCATAAGTAAGGCTGCAATAAAGAATACTTTTACTGGAACTTCCATACTTGACGAAGCTAGTGAAGAATAACTTCTTCCATACATCATTGTTACTAAAGATACAGCTCCTTCTTTTGCAAATAGGTATACAAATAATCCTGAGATTAAACAGTTAATTAATATCATAATTAATGCTAAATTAAACTTAGAACGTTTACTATATTCTTTCATAGTATCTACAGGATGAGTAAACATTCCTTTTACTACTTCTACATAGTCATTTAACATATCATTATTGATTGTAATTACTTCTTTTTCTTCAACTACTTCAGCATTTACCTTTTCTTTTTTGTCGCAGTCACATTTTTGACCTTCTTCTAATTTTTTTCCACATTTTGTGCAATATTTTGCCATAAACACATTCTCCTCACTTCTATTTTATTTTTTTATTGCTTTTTTATGATTAATATCTAGAGAAATATTTTACAGTTCCGCTAATATCAATTATTTTATATGAGTTATCTTTATAATCATAAGTAATCGTTGTTGTATTGGAACTATCATCCTCTTTTGTTTGCGTTTGATCATTTGACTCATAACTGATTGTATAATCATAATCAAATTTTGCTGTTACTTCTAGTTGTCCGTCATCATTTAATCTTACACGTGACACGGTTAAGTCTGTCACATTAAATTTTGTTAAAGTATTCGTAGCATTCTCTACTATTCTTTCATACAATGAATTATATTCTTCTTGTAAATCTTTTAAATCGGCACCTTCATAGTTGTATGAATCTTTTACAGCATCCCAATTCTTTTTTGCTATGATATTTTCATACATTTTGTTAATATCGTTAGTCATTTGTTCTTTTAATATATTTCTTGTATCTTCTGATAAATTTTCTAAAGATACATCAGCTGTATAGGCCACATCATAACTTGAAATTTCTTCTTCATCCGTAATTTCTAATCCATTTTCTAATGTTGTTTTGATAGTTGCTGTCATTTCAAATATTTGTGGTATGACATAAACATCTTCTTCTTCATCAGAATAGTCAGCATTTAAATACTTTTGCTCTAACTCGATATCGTTAATAGTTACTTTTGCATTTTTTGGAACTCGCACTTGATAGTTTTCTACTAAGTCTACTCCTAGAGCAGAAACACTATCCTTCGTCACTTCCCATTCATCAAAAATCAAGAATTTCTTGTCACTTTTTTTGACAACATTTACATTTACTGTTTCTTCTTCAGAACTATCTTTTCTTGTTACTTTAAATTGGACAGTAGCTGCTAGATTTCCATCACTATAGATGACATCTGATATGGTGTAATTCGTGATATTTGATAAATTGTTCTCATCATTTTCAAAAATGGATTGAAACATTTCTTTGCTTGCAAAGGTTGTATCTCCATCTAGACCTAAAGATTCATAAATCTCCCCTGCATTATTTGTTTTTAATGCTTCGATATAAGATTTTGCAACTCCCTCTGGTCCTAGTTTTGAAGCCATCACATTGTATCCGATGATTCCCCCAACAATGAGAAGTAGTACTACAATGATTAGCACTTTCTTGCTTGTGCTCATTGGTTTTTTCTCTGTTTTATGAACTACTTTTGTTGGTTTTTCTTCTTGTTTTTCTGATGCTTCTGAGACTTTCGCACCGCATTCACCACAGAATCTCGCATTCTTCTTTAATTTGGCGCCACATTCGCCACAAAACATAACCTCACTCCTTTTCTATAGTAACATTATAAGTTTTTTCGCATAAAATAACAACAGAAAAACGACAAAATCACAAAATTTCCATTTTTTTCTTTTTCTTTTTCCAAAGCTATGGTATGATGTTTATAGTTAAAAATTATTTTTGCTGGCATAGTATAATGGTATTACGAGGCCATGGTAAGGCTTTAATCGGTGTTCAATTCACCGTGCCAGCACCAGATTGATACTAAACTCGAACTTTTATATTTCGAGTTTTAATATACTTTAAAATATGATAAAACTGTTGATCATTATTTTGTTTCGCATCAGAATGAAGGATTTTCTCTACCTTAAGAAATCGTGTTTCTTCAGACAGGAGTTCATCGTTTGGAATATAACATGAAACATAGTAAAAACAAATAGCAAGCTTTTTTTAATCTTTTAATCTGTTTCAATATTTTAAAAAAATGTTTTTTAATGCACTATATTTTCAGTCAAGAATATTGACTGATTTTTTATACTTATGTAGAAAGTTTAGTTATGTAGAATTCTACATAATTATACAATAGGAAACTAATATAATATTTACTCAATTTTTCGAATGTGATATTATACTTTGTAATAGATGGGAGATTTTATTATGAAATTAAACTATCCAATTGTATATGCACTTATGCCTATTGTTGAACCAGCTGGTTGGGTTCCTGGATTAAATGAATTAGAAAGACAGTATGATACTGCTTGCTATATTGTCTCAAAATGTTTTTTAATCGGTGAGAAAACTACATATACGGAAAATGGTAAAAAGAAACTTACTTATGAAGTTGTTTTTCCATATCAGAGAAGTCACTCTACTTGGGAATACTCTATTCCAACATATAATCTTATTCATGGACATTGTACAAATTCAAAATATGTAGATGCCATTTTTGATTCTTGTGATGACGCAAAGAAATATAAAGATGAAAAAAATCAAGTATTATGTCAAAAGACTTGGATAAATCTTCCAATCACTGAGCACTTTCTAGAAGAGAAAAAGAAAAAAGAGCAGGAATTTTATGATAAAGTAAAAAAATATGAATTGTTAGAACGGCAACTTTTATTAAATTTAGCTAAGTTGAGTAATGAAAAAAGAAAAGAATTGGATTTTGTTATCAGTCGTGAAAAAGGCGTTTTACCTTTCCATTTATATGAGTTTATACAATTTTATCATGATAAAGAATATTTAGTTTATTCTGTAGATAGAAAGCAGTATGATCTTCTTTGTAATACTTATCAAGAAAAAGATATTCAAAATGCAAAGCCTTTATTGTTAGGAGATTCTCATATTACAAGATTAATTTGTGAAGAGACAAAGGGATGCTATTATTTTGATGATCATTTATTAAAATATAGTAATACTATGCCTGTCGTTAATAATTTAGAAATTTTAAACGCTCATGAATATGCTCATCGTTTTTATACAACTGAGACTGCTTGCGATATTATTGATAGCTTTTATCCCTATAAGAGTATTTCTTTAGAAAGACTATTAAAAAAGAAGAAATAATTAAATATAGGTTCTTCCGATAGTTTGTTTGAAACTATCTATAAAGTAGGTTGAAATATACCTGCTTTTTATGAATTTAAAATATCTTCTACCATTATTGAAATATCAAAATTGTCTAAAGTTGACATAAACCCTATAA
>DVGF01000003.1 GCA_018712835.1 Candidatus Ventrenecus stercoripullorum | reverse complement strand
GATTATCAAGATAGTCTGTACCAATCCAAATAATAATTGGAAAGTCTGGAATCGAATAATGTAAATTCATACTTGTAAATGCAACGTATTTTTCAATTTGTTTATCTTGTAGCATTTGTTGATAAATTGTTTCTAAATATGGGGCAAAACAGCTAATTAACTCATTATCTTTATTTAAAATGCACGCATTTGTTGGTGATAAATCACTTACTAACTTTCCATCTTTTTCATATAATTTTTCAAAATGAATACGTTCTAATAAGTCTTCTTTCGTCACAGAAACATCATAATAATTAAAAAATGTAAGTAGATTTGTTAATAAAACATCTAAAGAATTATCTTCTGCCCCTATATTTTCTATTGGAAGAATTTCTTTTTTATCTGAATGAAAGTTCACTTGATAAGCATCAGGTGTTCCGTTTTGACGCGACCTTTCTGCTTCCTCTCTTTCAGCCTCGGCCTCGCTTTTTACCAACTCATCAATTTTTTTTCTTTGCTGCGTATAAAAATCGTTTTCTACTAACTTTTCATTTAATCTTTGTTCTTCAAGCAATTTATTTTTTCGTTCATTTTCTTGGGTTACCCAATAAATAGATATCCCTCCACCAATCACCGTAATAAGCGATAAAACAATTAACACATAATAACTTTTTTTCATACAGCCTCCCATTTTCTATTTAAATACAGTAAAATTTATAAAATAAAAAGTGATGCTAAAACAATTTAATTATTCATTTAAGCATCCCATATGATCAGCTAATAATGAAGTGGTTTCTTGGTTGATATACAAATCCTTGAAAATAATATGTTTTTCCATTACTTCCAACATAATTATAATTGTTTGCTCTAGAATATGTTTGCATATAAAAGTTTGAATTAGGATAGCCACTGTTAGAAGTATAAATATCACCATTAGATTCTACACGCTCTACTATAGCTACATTTCCTTCGCTTGCTCCAGCATTTGGATTATCATTAGGGATAGTACTCCAAACAGCAATAGCTCCTAGACCCGGTTGTAATCCGACGTGATTTCTATAAGCAGAATTTGCATCATTTTTTGCATACCAATATATTACTGAAGGATGTTTGGCAAGTGTTAATGGATACTGAGGTTCATCACCATAAACCTCCCAAAACCTCCCATAGGCATAAGTTGTACAATTAGGCATTGGCATATTCCACTTATAATAAGGGTTTCGAGTGCTATAATATCTGTAGTCACTTTCACTCGGGGCACTAATTCTCATAGTAAAAGTATAATATCTATCCAAACTGTTTATATCTTTTTGCATTACATTTTCTTCTGAAGTAGCATTAACTGTAAATGGAAGCATTACTATAACAGCAATCATCCAAGCAATTTTTTTCATTTTTATTTACACCGTCAATTTTATGAATTGAACGCTCCTTTCCATTATTTTATGTTTTTCTTAGTATTAATCTATATAAACTGTTACTTTATTCCACCACCTATTCCTTTCTAACTAAAAATCCTAATCCAAGGCTTTTGGATTTACAACAAGTTATTTTACGTCTAAAATAACCAATATATTTTTTAACTAACTATACCCTACGCAATATTTCTCTTCTAGAAAGAATATATCACA
Source organism: Candidatus Ventrenecus stercoripullorum (assembly GCA_018712835.1). Taxonomy (GTDB): domain Bacteria; phylum Bacillota_I; class Bacilli_A; order RF39; family UBA660; genus Ventrenecus; species Ventrenecus stercoripullorum. Next base: position 14,373 of record DVGF01000003.1, on the reverse strand, counting down.
TTTTACTGCAAAAGTATACCAGTTTTTATATATCTTAAAAATTTTTAAGTTTTAAGTAATAGTACGAAATATTATTTATTCTTTTTTGTCCCACGATATACAGGATGTCTCAGATGATTTTTCTTACTTCGTTCTAAATATTCTATGAAACAGGCTATTTTCGGAGTACAATAATAAATATTTTCTTCATGGAAATTTATAAAGGGCGATTGTTTTTTATGCTCTTTTTTTAATTTTTCGTATATCTTTTCTTTTTTGGGAATGCTTACTTTTCCTACAAAAAGAAACTCTTTATTTTGAAACTCTCCTAAATATGCACTGAAAAAGGGAGTGTTTTCTTTTTCAGAGTATCCGCCTATATAAAATACTTCGGTTTGGAGGTTCTTGATTTTTATCCATGAGTGACTTCTAGTGTTTGGAACATATAAGCTATCTTTTTCTTTGGCAACGATTCCTTCTAAATATAATTCTTTTATTTTGTTAAATAAAGAAATTCCTTGGGTTTCTATATAAATACTTTTTATAAATACATCTGTATCTGGAATTTTATTTAGCACTTCTTTTCGGAAGAATAATGGCTTGTTTATCAATTCTTTTTGTTGATACAAAATATCAAAACAGATAAAAATTACAGGATTTTCTTTACTTTGTAATAGTATTTCTCTTTCTTTAGTTAAGTGACTTCGTTTTAATATCTCACTAAAATCTGGAATATTGTTTTTAAATATTACAAGCTCTCCATCAAAGATGGTTGGAAAGTTTACTAGTTTTTGTATTTCTTTTAATTCGGGGTATTTTTTTGTAATATCTTTATTGTTTCTACTTTTTATTACAAACTCTTTGGGACTTACATAAATTAATGCACGGATGCCATCATATTTTATTTCAAAGTAATGTTTATCAGAATTAAATGGTTCTTTTTGTTCTTCTAGAAGCATAGGTTTGATATTTTTTTCTTGGAATAGATTCATTTCTTTAAACTCTTTTCTAATGCTTTCATTAAATCTGTTACTTGTTTTTTATTTGATTTTTTCTTTGTTTTTATTTTTTTGCCATCTAGTTTTGCATCGATTGCTTTTTTTAGTTCATTTTGATATTCATCTTTGTATTTTTGAGGTTCAAAGTGTCCTTTCAGACTCTCGATTAATTTTAAGGCTAAGTCTAATTCTTTTGTATCTACTTTTTTAGGTTCGGGTGTTTCTTTTAAATTTATTTCTTCTTCAAAATAGAGAGTTGTTAAAATTAAAGCATTTTCATAACAACGAATAACTCCATAATAAAACTTGTTATGTAACACGGTTTTACATAAGGCAACTAATTTGCTTTTTTCTAGGGCACTGACAAATAAATTGTACGCTTTACTTTTTTTCTCGGTGGATAAGTAGTAACTTTTTTCAAAATAGCTCGGTTCTATTTCTTTTAAATTTATAAATGAGATAATTTCCATGACTTCTTCATTTTCTGGTTTTAAATCATTTAATTCTTTTTTATTAAATTCTAAGTATTCTCCTTTTTCGTATTCATATCCTTTTATAATTTCGTTTTCTTTTAAAATCACATGGCAGTGTGGACAATATTTCTGATACATAATACGATATCCACATTTTTTGTGTAATTGATTAAAAGAGATGTCATTGTTTCTTACGACCGGATTACATAACACAGGAATATTTACTAAACCAAAGGAGATTGTACTATGGATATTTGGCATAGTTATCACCATTTTTAGCTTGCACCGAAAAAAAGAAAACATACATTGATTGTTTTCTTAGTTTTCTATTAAATTTTTTTCTTGTTTCTTTTTTTGGACTAGAAATTTTAAATTTCTTAATCCGAATTTTTCGATTTCTGCTTCTTCGATTAAATGTTCTATTTCTTGGTCTGTTATTTTGATATTCTTTTTTATATATGTTTTTGCTACTTCTTTGGTAATCGGTGCGTATTCAATGACACCTTTTATTCTTCCTAATAATTCTTTTGTTAGAATTCCTTCAAATGCTGGTTTTGTTTTGGTACTAAATCCTACTTTTCTTCTACCTTCTATGTTGCTTGTCATAAAGATTAAACAATGTTCAAAATGAATTTTGTTTCCTTTTCGGTCCATGATGTAAGACTCATCTAAGATTTGTAATAAAAGGTTTAAAACTTGGGGATGGGCTTTTTCTATTTCATCTAATAAGATGACAGCAAAGGGGTGTTCTATAAGTCTTTGAAATACATAGGCATCGTTATATCCAATGTAACCTGCTGGCGCGCCAATTAATTTATTGATACTTTCTTGCGTTGCATATTCACTCATATCTAAGCGAATTAATTCCATCTTTAGTATTCGACTAATGATTTTTACTGTTTCTGTTTTTCCTACTCCACTGCCCCCGATTAGTAAGAAGCTTAAGCCAGTTTGCTCGTTTATTTTACAAGTTTCTAGAATTTTATCTATGGCGATGTCTTGGCCTAATATTTCTTTTTTCAAAGTTATTTCAAGATTTTCTAATAATTCTTTTTTATCTGTACGAACTTCTATATTTGTTTTTGCTTCTATCATTTCTAGGATATCACTTTTGGTCATCTCTAGTTTTGGTGAGAGGGATGGGGTTTGCATTTCTAAACGTATATGTTCTTCTAAGGCTTTTTCTTCCATGGCTTTTTTGTAGTTTTGACTGCGGATATATTTTTCTTTTCGTTTATGAATTTTTTCTAATTCCTGGGCTGCATCTTTATTTGTTTGATGGGTATTTTTTCTTTTGATACGTGCACAGACGGAGTCTAATAAGTCTATGGATTTGTCGGGATTGTTTTTTTGGAACAGATATTTATCACTTAATTCAATGATATCATCAATATTTTCTTCGGTAATTGCAAGATCGTAATGACTTTCATAACTTGGCACTATTTGGGTTAAAATTTTTTTCATTTCACTTTTTGTAGGTTCTTCAATTAGAATTCTTTCAAAGCGACGGTCTAAAGCTTTATCATGTTCTAAAAATTCATGGTATTCTTCTAGTGTTGTTGCTCCGATCACTTTAATGCTTCCTCTTGCTAGATAAGGCTTTAGAATATCTGAGGCAGAGATTGCTCCTTCGGCACCGCCAGCGTTTACCATAGAATGGATTTCGTCAATAAATAAAATAATATTTTTCTCACTCATTACTTCTTTGATAATTTTATTTAATTTTTCTTCAAATTCTCCACGATATTTTGTGCCTGCTACTAAGGAACCCATTTCTAAACTGATGATTTCCATGCCTTCTAATTCTTCTGGTACTTCGTGATATTTTATCCGGCGTGCTAGTTCTTCTACTAACGCCGTTTTTCCTACTCCTGCTTTTCCGATTAAGAGAGGATTATTTTTTTGCTTACGAAGTAGGGTTTCTATCATTAGTGATAATTCTTTTTCTCTTCCTACTATCACACTATCTTTTGATATATTTTGGCTCATTGGAATACCGATTTTCATAATCTCTAAATTTTTATGTCTTTTTTCTTTACTGATGTTTTTTGTTTTTAATGTTTCGTATATTGTATCTAATGGGATATCCATGTTATATAAAATACGAATGGCTACTCCTTCTCCTTCTTCTAGGATTGCTAAGACTAAGTGGGTTGGTGTAACAAGTCCTTTGTTGTTTTCATTTGCGTTCATTTGGGCAATTTCAATGACTCTTTTTAACATAGGAGTATATAGATTTATTTCTTGGGCACGTGATGCTTCTCCCACTACTGAGAGAAGTTCTTCTTTGAAGCTTTCTGCAGTTACCTCGTGCTCTTTAAACACTTTTGTTGCTTCATTTTCTTCCTTTAATATCGCTAGTAAAAGATGTTCGGTTCCAACATAAGGGTGTTTCAATTGATATCTTATTTTTTCTGCATTTTTTAGTATTGTTGTTACTTCATAGCCATAATTATGAAACATAAAAAAATCCTCCTTAATTCAATCTATGTTGATTATGAGAAAAAAGAAGGATTTTTATTCACTCATTTTGTCATTTTTTTGTTTATATTATTTCATTCTTCACTAAAAAATTTGGATATCATATCTTCTTGATAACTTTTGTATTTTGTTATGAATTCCTCTTTTTTTATCAGATGGTAATTCAGCAATTTTTACCCCTAATTTACTTTTGGCACCTGTAAATATTTTTGTTGTTTTTATTACTCTTTCTCTTTGTAATCCAATACTGGTTGCAACATTTTGTTCTATTTTGACATCATACTCCACAATCAGAAGAAGAAACAATTACATAATGTATATCTACATACTGCAACTGATTATTCGCATCATTACCGATAATTAAAATAGGTCTTACTTTGGGAGTTCCACCACTAGATTTTGTCGCGGCATAAGTCCAAATTTCCCCTATCATTTATCCCACTCCTCGTCTTCTGGTTGTAACAAATCACTTATGAAATAATTTGCAATATTTTGTTTGGAGATAGTTTTATCACTTCGTTCATCAGGGTCTAAACCTTCTCTTGATAAAATCCATGGTTCCTGGTTGTGGGTCATTTCTTCTAGAAATTTTCCATCATATTTTGCAAATTTATTTTTCACGTAATTTAAAACTGACAATGCTTGTTCATCAAATTTAATTAATTCATAACTAATTGGAATAGGATTAAATTTATAATCTTTATATTCATGATAGACGGATGTAACTACAGGTCCATGAACCCATGCTTCCATATCTTCCTCAAACAATGGTTCATCGTAAAAAGCATAAGAATATCCTTGAGCTAAATACAATAATTTCTGGAGTTTTAATGGTTCAGGATGTATTTCATTTATAAACCATTTTGCTATGTCGCTTGCTTTATATTTTTTCATCATAACTTCACCTTTTCCAACTTATTTTTAGAATATCATATTTTCTTTTCATTCATAAATTATACTTCTTTGGAGCAAAATTTATTTATTAATCATAATATACAACACGAACGTGTGTTTGTCAACATTTCACAAAAAAACTATCGTTAATTCGATAGTCTTTATTTTTATAGATATGTTAGTAATGCAAAGATTACTAATAAGCAAACTAGCATTGCTAATAAGAATTTCCAAATATATTTCATCCACTTTTTATATGGAATATTCATATAAGATAATCCAAATAATAGGAATGTACTAATAGGTGTTACAAATTGTACTAATCCATAAATTGTTGAATAGATTACGACAATTAAATTTCCTTCTGTACCACTGAAGCTAGCTAGGTAGTAACTTAATGTATAACCTAAGTAAGCAAAATCGGTATTAAAGAATGAACCTACTATAGCTTGAATTGTTGCTACAAATGGATTAAATCCACTTGCCATTTTTCCAATTTCGTTAATAATTGTTGGAATAAATGGATTCCAATACAAGAATACAAATACCATATAAGAAAGTAATAAGAACATAATTGGGCGAATCATTTTTTTGAAACCTTCACCAATATTAGTAAAGAAATCATTTAAACCCATTTTTGAAGCAAATGCAACAATAACAGTTGCAATAGCTAATACGATACAATATGAGAATAGGTACCAATTACCAAATGAAGGTACTAATTCATAGCCAAGATTTGGTAAGCTTCCTCCTAAAATTGATTGGAAAATAGCAATACCATCTTCTCCACCAATTGTAAGACCCATTAGCCATTCATGGAAATCTTCAAAAATTGTAATACCAAATGTTGTGCTTCCTGACTGAGTTGTCATATTCCAACTTGTAAATCCTAAGATTACAAATACAAATAGAATAATGAACATTACAGCAGTTGGCCAAACTTTTGATTTTTTCTTTTTAGGTTCTTCTACTGCAAATTTGTCATCAATTACTTTTACTTCTTCACGTTTTTTATCACTAAATAATTTTTTAATGTATACAACGTTAAAGAATGTGTATAGAACGTATGCTAGTATTAATATACCAAAACGGACAGCAAGTTCTGTTGTAATAGATACATCAGCACCTGAATAAGTTAAGTATAGAATAAATCCATCTAAACCTTCTGTACCATAAGTAGCTCCTAGAATTCCGACTAATAATGCTCCAAATGTTGTAGCGAAAGCACTAATCTTATCGAACCCTAAACGACGTAGAGCTGTTACTAGGAATGGTAAGAATACTAGAATAATATAAGTGTTGTTTAGGAATGAAGTTAGTAATGCTACCAACAAAGAAATGATGATTGCAATTCCGATTTCATGTCCTTTGCAAACTTTTACGAAACGAGAAACTAATGCTCTGTAACCTTCTGTTTTGCTAACTACACCATAAAACATTCCAAGTAATACTAAGAACCCAATTTGAATGGAATAATTTTGTAACGCAAAGTCAAATCCATAGAAAATATGAGCTAGACCAATACGTCCCATATCGCCTTCAGTAAAACTTGCTCCTGTACTAAATGAACCTGATGGAATAATCCAACTAAGAACAATTACAACGATTAGTACTAAGGAAACTAGTTTTATTAAATCATGTTCTTTAAAAAATTTCTTCATCTTCTCTCCTCCTTCATAAAAATTATAGCACAAATGCCTAGAAAGAAAAGCAATTTCCCTATTTTTTTGATGAAAATTTGGTGAAAACATAAGATTTTAAAAGAAAAAAAGAACTTTTTTAATTTTTTTTATCCATTAGGTTTTGAATTGAATATCTTTTTAAGATTTGACATTTTTTGTGTCTATTTTTTTCTTTTTCTATTACAAACATATTATTTTTTTATACAATGTATTTAAGGAGTTGGTTTTTTGTTATGGAAAGATTAAAAAAGAAGTCTAATATTGGTTTTATTGCATGTTCCGTGGTAGTTGTTATTTTGTTGGGAGTTTTATTAGGTAGATTTTTGTTAGGCAACAACATCCGTGTTTCTAAGATTTTGAATTATATGGAAGAAAAATATCACACGCAATTTGAATATGTTGGAGAAACTGGTAGTATTTTATGGGATGATACTGTCTTTACAGCGAAATTAACTCATAAGGATTATCCCGGAGAAATTATTTTGGCTTATCATAGTAAAAAAGATGGCAAGAATTCTTTTGGAGATAATTTTCCAGCAATTTATTTCCACGATGAAGCTTATCAGGTTATAGAAGATTGTTTAGATAAAGCATTTCAAAACTATACATTGTATTTTGAAGTGCCTGACCTTGTATTGCCCTCTTTTGATGCTGATAGTTTTCAATTAGAAGATTACTTAGCTATTGGAAGTTATTATAACGTCATCGGAATTTTTGTGTACGAACCATTAAATGATGAGAAATTTCAAATCATGATGAATGCCTTTAAAGATGCTGGTATATCTTTTAAAGGTTCTATTGTTGAGCCTAGCGATTACGAAGTGGCTAAAAGTATAAGCTCCTATCAAGATTTTAACTCGTTTATTATAAATAAACAAAATGTGACAACATGGTTCAATTTTAGAATAGAAGACGGTGTTATCACTAAAGATGTATTAAGGGGCTATGGACTTCAATAAATGATTTAGTTACATTTATTTTTTATAAAATTAAAAATCAAGAAAATAGATATTCCATCTAAATTCTTGATTTTATTTATACTATTTTTTTGCATTTTATGTATTTTTTAGAATACTATACAGATATGTATTGTTTTATAAAAGTATTTTTTGTATCTGATGTAGAGGTTTTCTCTTAATTCGTTTTATTGTTCTAATTTTTATCAATTGGTTTCATTAATGGGAATAATACTATATCTTTGATATTTTCACTGGATGTTAGAAGTTGTAATAAACGGTCAATTCCCATACCCCAGCCACTGATTGGAGGCATACCATATTCCATTGCGCCAATATAGTCATAATCCATTGGCATAGCTTCTTCATCGCCACCAGCTTTTAGTCTTGCTTGTTCTTCTAAACGTCTTTCTTGTTCTTGGGGGTCTACTAGTTCTGAGTAAGCATTGATAATTTCTGCTCCATTAATTACTAGTTGGAAACGGTCTGTAATTTCAGGACGTTCATCGTTTGCACGCGCAAGAGGACTCAAGCTAATTGGGTGCTCTGTTAAGAATACTGGATTTACTAAGTGAGGTCTTGCTACTTTTTTATAGAGTTGGTCAATTAGGTTTCCATACCCTAAGTTTTCTAAAGGCACTTCGGAATCGATTTCGATTTTTAGTTCTTTTATTTTGGCAAGTAATTTTTCTTTTGTATTTTCTATATCAATATCGATGTTTGCATATTGCAAAATTAATTCTCTAAAACTTACAGTAGGCCATTCTCCACTTAAATCGACCATTTTGTCACCTACATGGACGATTAAAGTTCCGAATAGTTTTTCGATGATTGTTTGTAACATTTCACGTAGGAAAATCATATTATCTTTGTAATTTAAGTAGGCTCCGTATCCTTCAATCATCGTGAAGTCTTGTAAGTGAGAGGTATCCATTCCTTCATTTCTAAAGCATCTCGCTATTTCAAATACTTTAGTAAATCCACCGACGATTGCTCTTTTAAGGTATGTTTCTGGCGCTATTCTTAGGTATAAGTCAATGTCTAGGGCGTTGTGATGGGTAATAAATGGTTTTGCTGTTGCACCACTTGCTTTATTAAGTAAAATAGGGGTCTCGATTTCGATATATCCTTTTGAGTCTAAGTAATTTCTTAATTCTTTTAGGAATGCACTACGAAATAAGAATTTTTGTTTTTCTTCTTCATTCATGATTAAATCAACATAGCGTTCGCGATAAATCATTTCTTGGTCTTCTAGGCCATGGAATTTTTCTGGTAGAGGTTTTAGGGCTTTTCCTAAAAATGTAATGGTATTTGCTCTTACTGTTTTTTCACCCGTATGAGTTGTAAACATTTCTCCTTCTACGCCAATAAAATCTCCTAAGTCATAGTTTTGCTTGAATTCTTGGTAAGACTCTTCTCCTATCATATCCATTTTGACAGATACTTGAATTCTTCCTTCAATATCACCAATGGTTAAGAAACTCATTTTTCCCATTTTACGCATTAATACGATACGTCCAGCCACACGAATACCGGTTGTCCCATCCTCTAAGTTTCTAGCATCTTTAATACTCGTATTTACTTCATATCGTTCAGGATATGGGTTTTTGATATTTTTTAATTTTTCTCTTCTTACTTGTTCTTGTTCTGTAAATTCTCTCATAATAATCCTCTCTTTCTAATAAAAAAACAGTGAGTCCTACATAAGGACGAATCACTGTTAAATCCGCGGTACCACCTTAATTCATGTTGCCATGCTCTTTCGTCTTTTAACGCAAGACAGACGGTTCATGCTCCCACTCTTTTGTTCATTATAGTTGCTTTAATGAGTTTTCACCAATCCTCATCTCTCTTTTAAAAGCAGTGTCTATAACTACTCTAGTTTTCATCGCATTTCTTAAGAGTACTATACTATTTATTCTATAGTTTGTCAATTTTTTAAATATTTATTTTACTTCTTTTTACCAATTCCTTTTCTTCTTTTTCTTTTTCTTTTAGAAGTGGCAAGCAAAATACTGCATAGAATGGAATTGTTTTAGTATTTTGTTTATAACTGAAGTTTTTTTCTGAAATACAAAGGGAATATTTTGGATGATAATCACTTTCGTATACACTTAAACTTTTTGAATTTGATTTTTTATTTGACCTTACTTCTACTGGAATAATTTTGGAATTCATTTGGATTAGGAAATCTAGTTCGCTATTTCCCTTTTTTTCTCCTTTTCTAGTCCAGTAATATAAAGGGATTTTTAATTTTGTTAGTTCATTAGCAACATAAGTTTCTAATAAAATGTCTTGGTGTGGATAAGTGTTTTCGTACATGATTTCATAGTTTTTGGTATTAGTAATATTACATAGAACTCCGGTATCATTGGTATATAGTTTGAATTTTTCTGAATTGCTATTTTCTATTAAAGGATTTTTTGGTTCAGGAACTTCATAACTAATACTTGCAAGTTTGCTTTGGATCAGTTTATTTAAGGAAGGCAAGTAGTCTCTTTTTCGATTATCTACCGCATCAATTTTTGTAAACATAAACTTTTGATTTGCTTTCATTAGTTGTCCTGGAATAGATTTGTATATTTTTATTATACGGTCTGTTTCATTTCTTTTGTTCATATTTTGCATGTCAGAAAAGTAATCCTCTGTTATCTTTGTTATAATATTTTGATCCATTAAAACAAAGTCTTTTTCATTTTGGATAAATGATTTTATATTCTCAGGCATTCCTCCTAAATATAGGAATTGATGAAATAAGTTTAATAAAATCTCATGAAATTGTTTTAGTATCGGTTTGTTATTTATAAAACATTGCTGGATCATTTCAATGAACCTTGTATTTCCCGTTGCAGCTAAAAATTCTGAAAAACTCATTGGATACATCTGTTTTATTTCTACTTTTTCTTTTAGTGACTCAAATTCTTTTTCTTTTAAAGATGTTTCTAGTAATGAGCTAGCACAGATTACTTTATAAGATTTTTGACTATTTGCAAATAGAGGAAGAACACTTATAAATTCTTTGCTTTCGTGAATTTCGTCTATAAACAAAATTGTGTTTGGATCATCCAGTTTTGCATTAAATTTTGTTTCTAAATATTTTACTTTGTCTTGAAATAGGTGAATTTTTTTGAATGTTGTGATTACTTCTTTTTCTGTTTCTAAATTTAAATAAAGGATGTTTTGAAAATACGTCTTGCAAAATTCATTGATTAAATAAGTTTTACCAATATGTCTAGGTCCAATTACTAGTAAAGGAGTCGGCATTCCTTTGTCATACCAATTTACTATTTTTTTCCAAAATAATCGTTTCATACCTTCACCACCCTAGTTAAAATATAGCATTTAAAAGTGGGAAAATCAATAGCGTTGGCTATTTTTCGACTTTATTTTCTTTTTGAATTGGTATTTTTTCTTTATAAAACTAATTGATATTATTTTTTATTCTGGATTTGGAAAACTTAGAACTACACTGATGCTCTCAAAATTTCCATCATTTTTTTTATCATATTCAAAAGCATAAGAATAATCGTTTGTCCAAGCTGTATAACTCAATTGAATCTTATTCATTTTTGAACGAGTCATTTTGATGTATTTTGTCTCACCAGGATAGTTATTATCGTAGATTTCAAGATAAAATTGATTGGCATCTGTAGAGCTTTGAATTAAACGTATGATGTTTACTGCATGCCCGTTATATATAATTGTTACTATTGGATTACCATCTGCTAAGTTTGTTTTTAAGCTTTCAAATGCTTTATCTGGCTCAGAACTGAAGCTAATTCTATCATCGTCAACCTGTAATACAAATAGACGATAAATTGCTTTAATTATTTGATATTCATCATTTGTTGCATTTTCTTTAAATAATTCGCTATTTTCTTGAAATTGTGCTCCTTGTATTTTACTATAACCATCACCATCTTTTTCTGTTATTTGAAATGATGCACCGATTTTTTCTAAATCATCATAGTATTCTTTTTTTATCATTAAGGTATCATCTTCTACACGATTTCTATAATCTGCTGGTGGACCATACAATGCATAGTGTAACCCTGGGGTTGTCACTTCAAAATTATATAAGCTTTGATATGTTTCAAAATAGGTTTCTGTTAAATCATAGGCTTCGGCTGGTTCAAATCGCTTAAATATGGTATGTTTATGTACATAAGGTAAAGATACTGGTAAGGTTTTACGATAGTAAAGATTTGCAAATGTTGCCATGCCATAGCAGTGGCCCTCATCTGACAATTCACTAGAATAGTTAGGAAAAGGAAAACCATCTCTGGTTACAATAAATCCACTATCCGCCATTACCATACTATCGGTTGTTCCATCTTCGTCGGTATCTACTAAATTATAGTTAATTTCTGTACCAATAATTGAATAAATCTCATCCAACGTATTGGCACTTGAAGCATTGTAATAGCCACATCCAGTTGCACTTGCTATATTTGATAAAATACTAGTATTTGGTGCCTCTCCTAATCCTATCATACATATTTTTACATCTTTTTCTTGAGCACTTTCAATTAGTTCTTCTTGGATAGAGTCTAACTTTCCTGTGGTGTCTTCGCCATCAGTAAATAATAAAATATAATGATTTTGGCTATCTTTGGAAAATTTGTTAATTGCATTTTGTAAAGCACTTACAATATTTGTACCACTTGCCCATGTATGCCAAGTACTTTTCATACTAGAAACAGCTTCTTTTGCTTTAGAGGTATCTTCTGTAAAACCTTGTAATTCCCGATAAGAGCCCGAAAATTCAGCAATACTATAATGATAGCCCGACCCTAACATGTCTATTAACTGATTAGTTAAAGTAAGTCTTTTAAATTGCGTATCATTTCCTACTGCACCGACAGCATTTTTTTCTCCGGCTTCGATCATTTGCTCATCACTATATAACGATACGGAGTTATCAATTACAAATAGTAATTCTGTTACATTATCTGTATCCACTAATGTATTATCACCAATAATATATTTAGAAAAATGTGTTAAAGTTGCAGTTAGTTCATGATTTTCTAGGTTAATAGTTGTAGGAATTTCTTCTAATTTTTTTGTTTCTTCATTAAAATGATATAATTTCAAATCTTCCTCTTGTAATTTTTTTGTTAATACTTCTTCGGTATCATATTTTATTGTTACGGTAGCCTGTTTTAAATTTCCTTTTGTATAGAAATTATACATTGTATCTAGTATACCACTTTTATTTTGAAATCTTGTGTCAGAGAAGGTATCAACAACCGTGCTAGCAATATTTCCTGTTCCTTCGATAGTTAGGGTTACATTATTTTCTTCTAATTGATAAGATATTTTTCTTTCGCCATCTTTTATTCCATCATTTAAGGAATCAGCATTTAATGGATCGAATCCTAAAGTTAATTCGTCACCATCGTTTAAACCATCTTGATCAGAATCACTGTTTAAAGGATCTGTTTTGCTCGTTTCTATTTCATAAATATCTAATAATCCATCTAAATCTGTATCTGCAGAGTATTTATTAGTACCATAACTTTCTTCTATAGTATCTGTTAATCCATCGTTATCAATATCTTCTGGAGTTTCTTCTACAACACCAGCCAAAGCTTCTTTTTCTATTTCGATGACAGTTACTTCTTTTGAAATAGATTTTCCACTTGGAGCAGTTGCTTTGATGGTATATTTTCCTATCGTTTCTGGCAATGTCCATTTTACTTCTGTTTGATTTACTTCGATTTCTCCACCATCTACTTCAAAAGCAATATTCGTGATTTTTTGTTTTTCTTTGTCATATGCTAGAACTTTTAAATCTAGTGTTCCACCTTCTGAATACATGATATCTGTATCGCTGTTTTCATCCCAACTTATAGAAGTAAAATCATAAAATGTTTGAAACAATATATATGAGATAAAGCAAATTATAATGATTCCTAAAACAATCCCCACACTTTTTTTATGTTTGGTTACCCATGGTAATCCATTCATTTTTATCTTTGCAATGAAAAGAGAGAATCGACTTTCTTTTCCTAATTGTTTAGTATTTGTGTTTTGGCTTGTCAATTCTGAATCTATTAAATCGCTTTCTTTGATAATTCGTGTTCCACATTTTCCACAAAAAATTTCGTTTCCTTGGAGTTCTTTTCCACAATTTCGACAAAACATATTTTAGCCTCCTTCGTTTTTATTTTCTATTTTTCTTCGACAATAGCTACAAATAGTAAATTTTTCGGAAACAAGATTATCTGATCCACAGTAAGGGCATTTTACATAGTTTGTATTCTGGGCTTTTTCTCTTTTTTCTTTCATAATGAGATCGTTTTTTTCACTAATTTTTCGATTTGATTGTTCTTCTTTTTGAATATATTTTTTTAATGCTATTGTTGTCTTTGTAGCAATGAGATTAAATACTACTGAGACAATTAGAAAAATAATACCTAGATAAAGTAAAAGTTTTCCGTACTCAATGATCTTGGTTGTATATAGGGTACTTTTAGTTATTTCTAAGAAATATGGAATACTATTTTTCTCGATGTTAAATGCATTGCTGAACCAGTCTATTCCTTTAGGAAATAGAAGTATAAATCCTAATCCGACTAGAATAATAGATGTCCACTTTTTGTTATGAGGGGTTATTACAAAAAATCTTAATATTAAAAGTAGAATTCCTAGAACTGGTAAGAAATAGAGTGTTATTAGTACAATTGGCATACTAGAAAGTATTTTGCATATATTTTTTATTCTCATTTTCTTCTCTTTTCTCGAAAAAAAGATAGTTTATCACTATCCGAAGTAATCAAGAATTCCTCCAAGTTCATCTGTAATTGGTGAAAGCATAAACTCTATATAAACGTAATATACTGAGGTTAGTAAAATGGATAAACATACAAGATTGAAATAATATTTTACATTTCCTTCTAATGCTACC